>NZ_JBYCKM010000010.1:0-50691 GCF_057473385.1 Alkalihalobacterium sp. TH-98
CCAAGGAGGCACTCCCCGTGAAACCAGGCCACATCGACCAATTCTCGCATTTAAGTCCGTTCTCTTCGGTAAAAGATTTCAATGAATCCATGAAAAAGGCAAGAAAACAATATGAGCATCAGTTTACGAAAGGAGAACGAATTGCTCTATTAACGTTAATTCAATTCAGCGTAAAAAAGTATGGAGTTTGTAATGCAAGGGTGGCTAAACTCGTACAAGCCGCCCAGGCTAAAAACGGGAACATCTCTCGCTCGACGTTCGAACGAATGCTGCGCAAGGCAAAAGCTCTTGGGATCCTTAGTATCCACCACACGATCCGTCAAAAAGGAGGATATTCTCATAACGTCTATGTCTTCCACCGCTTTGACGAATCGCAAGACTCACAATTGACAAATCGACAACCTGTGACAAAACCAGCCACACCAAGTCCTCAAGTCCAAAAAAAAGCCCCCGAAGCTCCATCTTTTCAAACTAAAAAGCAAAAACCTATTAAAGAACTACGTCAGCCAACACTAGACTCACTCGATCACACATTCGTACCGCCGTATGTCCCAACCCCGTTTGTCAAAGTCACCAAACCGTTCTTCAACCGCGCCAAAGACATCTGTTCCCTATGGGACAAAGCATTGATCGCCTACCGCTCGATGAAATTCCACCAACCGGTCGACATGTTCCTTCTAACCATCATTCAAGCGTTTAAAGAGACGGTCTATAAATACAAACAAAGTTCTATTAGGACAACCTTTATTCAGTATTTTTACGGAACAGTAGCTGGGAAATTGGCGGTGGAAAAGAGAAGGTTAATGGCTGGGGATATGGCTTGGTGTGAGTGGTTAGTGCGGAATTAGGAGAAAGGAGCCTGCCCCCGATTTCTGCTTTGCGTGAAACATTTCTGTGAAACAAGATTTTTCGGGGTGTCACAGTGACGGAATCCTATTATCAAACCAAGAGCGGAAGGCTTCCTTCAACTTATAAGCTCTTCTCAATTCACCGGAGAGATTTAAATACCTTTCCAAATACCAGCTGTGACTGCTAGAATAAAGTGTACAGTTTTTGCTTGATAAGATGAAACGCTTATTTACCCAAATATACCAGCAAAAAATATCAACCTATCACTGTAAAATGATCATAGTTCATACTTACAGTGGAGGTTAGCGAAGGTGGATAAGTGGGAAATGTACATGGAGATAAAGCAATTATTAAAGCAAGGATTTAGTCAGACAAAGATAGCTGAAAAGTTAGGGGTTTCTCGAACAACTGTTTACAGGCACTTAAAGAGATCTCCATCGGAGATGGCGGAATGGGTTGATTCTCTTCAGTATAAAAAGAAAAAATTAGATCCATATAAAGAACTGATTTTATCTTGGTTGAGGATGCATCCGGATATGTCAGCAGCACAAGTTTATGATTGGCTTTTAGAGAAATATAAAGATCTAACTGTTGGAGAAAGTACAGTAAGAACATATGTAAAAGCATTAAGAGAAGAATACAAAATAAATAAGGAAACATCTCCTCGAATGTATGAGGCAATTCCTGATCCTCCAATGGGAGAACAAATGCAAGTAGATTTTGGTCATACGAGACAAAAAACTGTTGATAATAAGGAAGCCAAACTCAACTTTATAGCTTTTGTCTTATCACATTCTAGACAAAAGTATAAAGAGTGGTTGGATAGACCATTTACAACACGGGATGTTATACAAGCCCATGAGAACGCGTTTAAATGGTATGGAGGAATGACCAATGAGATCGTTTATGACCAAGATAGTTTAATTGTTGTTAGCGAAAATGGTGGAGATCTAATTTTAACTAAAGAATTTCAGCAGTATAGAGAATCCAGAGGAATAAACCTTCGGGTTTGTAGAAAAGCTGACCCTGAGAGTAAGGGAAGAATAGAAAATGTAGTTGGATTTATCAAACAAAACTATGCCAAACATAGAGTGTTTCATAACATCGACTCTTGGAATGAGCAAGGATGGGAATGGCTGAACAGAACGGGTAACTATAAAATACACAATACAACAAAAAAGAGACCATTAGAAGTGTTCCTCCTGGAAAAGCAACACTTAAAACCAGTCTCCCAAAATATAGATATTCAAAATAACTATGAGATAAGTATAGCAAGATGTGTTCATAAGGACAATACTATTCGTTACCAATCTAATCGGTACTCTCTTCCACTTGGAACTTATAACAAATATGAAAAAGTATGTATCAAGGAAACGGAGACTAAAGAATTAGTTATTTATATACCTGATACTGGCGAAATTATTGCAAAACATTCAATTCCCGAAGGGAAAGGGCTGTTAATAAAAGATAAAAAACATAGTAGGGATCGTACAAAAGGTGTTGGAGCATTCATTAATACAGTGGCTGAGAGATTTGAAGATAAAGAACTAGCCTTTAAATATTTAGAGAAGGTTAGGGAAAAAAATCCTCGTTACATTAAAGACCAGTTGCAAATCATCTTGCGCGAAACAAAAGGTATCGATAACGAAGTACTGACTAAAGCGTTAGCAGAGTGTTTAAAAAGGAAATTATACAGTGCAACTGATTTTGGCGATATCATTGCATATGTGAAACGTCAGCGCCAGGTACATGAAACAGTTATTGATAAAAAGAAAGAAGTTAAGACATTGAACAGGCTATCGGAATGGGTTTTAGAAACAGAAGCATACAAAAGAAAAGTAGATACTTACACGGTTTTAATGGAGGTTGAATAGCGATGAGCCAAATCCAACAATTACAAGACATAATGAAAGGGTTAAGGCTCGTTGAAACTGCCAAGCATCTCCCCCATTTGATCAGAGAAGCTGAGCAAAAAGACCTTTCATTTACTCAATTCCTGTTAGATGTCACTTCTTATGAGCAAACTCGAAGAGAAGAAAAGCAACTAAACAACCGATTAAAGTGGGCAACTTTTCCTTTCAGCAAAACACTTGAGGAGTTTAATTTAAAAGAACAAAAGTCTTTAAGCAACAAACAACTAAATAGATTAAAAGATTTAACTTGGATAGAACAGCTGTACAATTTGATTTTATTAGGGCCACCAGGTGTAGGTAAAACTCACCTGGCCGTAGGCCTAGGAATAGAGGCTATTAACCAAGGGTATAAAGCGATATTCACATCAATGGGAGATTTAATTCATAACCTGAAAACAGAAGAAATCACACGAAAGTCAAAAGCAAGAATGAAAAGAATTAGAGAGGCTGATTTAGTCATAATAGATGACTTAATGTTTATGGCAATGGATCAACAAGAAGCTAATATGTTCTTTCATTTAATTAACGACTTGTATAATCAGTCTTCCATTATCTTGACCTCTAATAAGGCACCAAAAGAATGGGGAGAATTATTGGGTGATCAAGCTATAACAACAGCAATTCTAGATAGGATTCTTCACCGAGTAGAAATCATTCATTTAAATGAAGATAGTTATCGTATGAAGCATCGTTCTACCATATTTGGGGAACAAAGTGTTTCAAAATAACGAGCAAAAATTGTTTCATTCTACTTGACGGTCACACCAGCGCTGTTTGTCTGTTAATTCTTCATTGCGTTTATTAAAAACATGCTTCATACGCTTGCACTTTTTTCGATCGTACTGATGAAAGTCTTTTTGAACTCTTCTTCGTACACGATCTAATGCCCAATAAATATAGCGACAGAAGTGGAAACGATCCGCAATAATCACAGGGCTACCAAGCGCTTTTTCAACAGCTGACTTAAATGCATAACTCATATCCATCACTACCATTTTTACATGGGTCCCTTTTTTTCTCAGGTAGGCTTTAACTGTTTTTACCGAACGATCTGGAAGGATGTACAGTGGCTCTCCTGTCTTTCCATTCGCTATGATGACCTGGTATTTCCCTTTGTTTGTGTCTCCCTTATACTCGTCAATCGCAATTACTTCTGGCAATTCCTCCACCTCCTTAAACATCGGAGTGGAGATCATATCAAATCGTCTGATTACGGTGGTTGGAGATGTACGAAACTGTCTAGCTGTATCTTTGAAGTTCTTACCCTGAATGACACGAAGACCCAAGGCCTGATTCCATTCCACAGTGTGTCGCTGATACCTTTCTACCACATTCGTCTTTTCAGGAAACCTCTTTCCACAGGAACACTTATAGCGTCTCTTTCTATAAAACAAGTATGTATTTCTTTCAAACATCTTCAAATGTTGGATCTTCTGAATTCTATAATCATGAACAACCTTCGTTTTCCCCTCACAAACGGGACAACGATGTGTTTTACGTTCCATCTCTACGTGGATATGAAACGAATCTTCCACTACTTCTGTTTTTGTTACTGTCAATTCTTCTAATCCAGGGAAATTCATGATAAAATGCATATGCACGCAACTCCTATCCTTTTTCTTGTTTCTCGACAATTCAAGTCTAAAGGATTTTGGAGTTTGCGTGTTTTTATATGCTCAATTTTTTAAAACCCCAACATATATTTTAGAGCCAAAAATACACACCTCCCAAAAGGTATTTTTTGATGGATTTTTTAAACAAAGAATAACGAATGAATGAAGTTATTGCAGATAAAAGCGAAGAAAAACATGAGGAAAATGGAGAAAGCTTTCAATTGAACTACTATGATTATAAAAAGTATGGAAAAGCACTGTCAACCAAAATACGAGGCTTCTCCATACCAATTCCGTTATCGTATCAAATAGATTTCGGCAAATTCAAGTACCCACTGTGCAGGTTCTCCGTGAAACATTCCGTGAAACAAGATTTTTCGGGGTGTCACAGTGACATTTCTCTAAAAAGATCGATCAAGTGGAAATGAACGAATTGGACGTTTCTTTCGTTCCAGATGATATTCCAACACCGTTCATCAAAGCCGTCAAACCATTTTTTAATCGTGTGACTGAAGTTTGTGGCCTATGGAATCGGGCACAGATCGCTTTTCGATCAGCCCACTTCACTAAAGACACAACGATCGAGACCTTGCTGCCAACCATTGTACACGCTTTTAAACAAACCGTTTACCGTTATAAGCAAAAGCGAATACAAACGAGTTTTATGCCTTATTTTTATGGTACCGTATCGAACTTACTTACTGTGGAGAAAAGAAAAATAGTTGCCGAGGAGACACAGTGGGGGCAGTGGTTGGATAGGTAATGTGTATTTTAGTTGTAGTATGGAATTGAGCAGGGTCTCTTTCTGCATCTCGCGTTAACCTTTATCTCTTGTAGATGACGTTTCTTGTACTTCCTTTGTTTTGCTACACTAAAGAAGCAATCGAACCGTCCCTTTCCCTTTGCGTGAAGCAATTCTGTGAAACAAGACTTTTCGGGGTGTCACTGTGACTGATTCTCCTCTTCATCCTTCAACTCCATTAAAATTTTTTCTAACTCTACAACTCTATCTTGCAAATTCTCATATTCTTCTCTTTCAATTAATTGTAAATCATTGATATGTACGTTGGTTTGGAATTCAACTACTTTATCACCTAAAGAATAGGCAAGTAATAAAAATACCACACTAGTAGCTGCGATCCCTGACCATAATATCCATTCTTTGATACCTTCTTTGGTTTTAAATACGGTTATTTTTAATATGAAAAATAAGAAGGCAATACTAGCAACTAATGAAGCATTGATGATAAGAATATGTGGTGTAAGAGGTCCAGTATTATTGGCAAGGAAATTAATATTAATCCCAATAATCGAGAAAGCAGCAACTAGAATGGATAACAATACGGTAATATTATTATAAAAACCTTTAACTTGGTCTACCGACTCATTCACCTTTATATCAATTTTTTCTGTTGATGTATCTACTTTTTCAGTAAGATCAACGGTTTTTGCTTCAACTTCACCTTGTTTTTCACTAATGTCATTTTGCTTGCTAATGATTTCTTTGTTCATTTCGTGCGATAAAAAGTCTCGTCCTTTTTGTGTAATCTTTGTCATTGAGTCATCTCTATTTAAGCAATTGACAATTGATCCATAGTAAAGTAGGGCATTAAAGTTTTCATAATGTATATGTATAAATGCATTTCTCTGTTCTTTTCTTTCATGAAAAGCCTGAAGGTTATTGTAGTAATTATCCATTGAAATTTCTCTTAAATAGGCAAAACGTGATTGATGAGAGTACTTCTTAAGTCTTAACTCTACCTCTCCAAATTTACTGTTTAGAAAATTATCGGGATTGAATAAATCAGGATATTTTTGCACTAAATATGCAAGATTATGGCCTAGCTTAGCAGTTAAGAACATGGTTTTATCAAGATTGACTTCGAAACTAGGGTATTTAGTGGCTTCTGGGAAAGAGAAATCAATAAACCCTAAAAGATAAAGTGCTTTTAAACATAACTTAAACGATCTTTTCTTTCCTTCTTCATCAAAAATTGGCTCTTTTTCTCTAACAAATTCGTATAGTTCTTCTGTTGCTTTCTCAGAGAAATCAATATCTGCTGAAACCATTAACTCATCTGGATCTTCGGCAACATAGTACCCTTTTAAAATTGACAAGATAAAATCCTTATCTTTTTTCTTTATTTTGGTAACCATTTCCTGGAAGAATTCTATATTTTTGTCATATGCATTAACTTCAAAACTAATATACTCTTTCAATTCATCTAATTCTTTTTGTTCTATTTGTTCATAAGTTAATCTTGACAATTCATTCATAATTGCCCCCTCTATCATTTCCTTATAATTAGCCCATTCCTATCATTATCAATGTGGTGTTATCGAGATACTTCACTATTATCATAACTGATTAAATTGGACTTAATCTATTCAATAGCTTATTAAATAATATTTAGGCTGGAATCTAAAAAGCACCGCTAAGCCATAATAGCTCAGCGGTTGTTAGTTGCTAGTTCATTACTCATAATGTATCAATCCCTATTAAACAAATCCCTAGTATAAACCTTCTCTCTAACATCACTCAATTCCGCATCCAGTCTGTTAGAAACAATAATATCAGAAATTTGCTTAAACTCTCCTAAATCCTGCACAACAGTAAATCCTTCAAACTGGTCTTCCTTCAACACTGGCTCATAAATCACAACATCAATACCTGCTTCTTTCACTCTTTGCATAATGCCTTGGATGGCAGAGGCTCTGAAGTTGTCAGAGTCGGTTTTCATTGTTAGGCGGTAGATACCGACAGTGTTTGGTTTAGCTGCAATGATTTGTGAGGCGATGTGGTCTTTTCGTGTGTCGTTTGCTTCTACGATGGCACCAATGATGATACTTGGGATGCCTTCGAAGTTGGCACGTAATTGCTTTGTGTCCTTCGGTAGGCAGTAACCACCGTAGCCGAAAGAAGGGTTATTATAATGCCCACCAATACGTGGGTCTAGTCCGACACCCTCAATAATATCTTTTGTATTTAAGCCATTTGTTTCTGTATACGTATCTAACTCATTAAAATAAGCGACACGCATCGCTAAGTATGTGTTAGAGAATAATTTCACGGCTTCCGCTTCGGTAGACTCCGTGAATAAAACTGAAATGTCTTCTTTCATAGCCCCTTGAGCTAAAAGGTCAGCAAACACTTTCGCACGTTCAGATTTTTCCCCAACGATAATACGTGAAGGATATAAGTTATCGTATAGCGCTTTTCCTTCGCGGAGGAACTCTGGTGAAAACATGATATTCTCTGTTTGGAATCTTTCTTTGATTTCTTTTGTATATCCAACTGGGATCGTTGATTTAATGACCATAACAGCATTTGGATTGATCGATAATACCGTATCAATTACATTCTCTACAGAGCTAGTATTAAAATAATTTGTCTCTGGATCATAGTCAGTAGGAGTAGCAATAATAGCAAACTCCGCTTCTTTAAATGCCTGCTCTGGATTTGTTGTTGCAACAAGATTTAAAGGTTTTGTTACTAAAAACTCATCAATCTCCTGATCTACAATTGGAGACTTCTTGTTATTAATCAAATCTACTTTTTCTTCAACAATATCAAGTGCGATGACTTCATTATGTTGAGCTAATAATACGGCATTTGATAATCCGACATAACCAGTACCAGCTACTGCAATTTTCATGTTTTGCCCTCCACTTAATTAGAAACTAATATCCACTATATTTTCACGTAAACCGTCACGTTCTAATGCAACGACAACCGCTTTTATAGAACCGAATTTATCTCCAACTTCGTAACGAACACCCTGGAAATCATATACTAGAACAGTTTGTTCCTCATTTAATTGATTAATAATCATCTACCAACGTGAAACATTCCGTGAAACAAGATTTTTCGGGATGTCACTGTGACAATTCTCTTCTTGCTCCTTAGTCCCAGTTTGTTCTTTTGCTACAAATATTAAGCTTTTCTTCATTGCTAAACTTAATTCAATCACATTATTAACTTTGTTATTTATTAACAATGCCGCTTTTACTTTTAGTTCATAATTAGGAAGATGAACGGTAAGAAAGTAAAATATATATGAAGCTATATATGCTAATGATAGCGAAGCATTGATATTACCAATTTGGGATGCACCTCTAAACCATTCAGGTATTGATACAAGAAATCCCTCTATTAATATTACAGTAATTATAGCTATCACAAGGCCCATATTTATATAAACATTAACAGAAAGAAATCTTGCAATTATTTTTTTCCAACTTGACCTTAACCCTTTCAAGGTTCTACCTCCTACCTACTCCTTATAGTGCTCCTAAATTTTTTCTGCAAAGTACGGTTATCTAGGTCTGTCCCTCACAGCGGTAATGCTTTACCCTAGTGGGGATTAGATCCCTGATTTCGTGAAACATTCCGTGAAACAAGATTTTTCGGGGTGTCACAGTGACGATTCCCAAAGGCTACACAAGTATGGGAGCCGATGTATCCAGCACCACCTGTAACAAGTATCTTCACCAAAAATACCCCCTTTTCTTATACAATTTGTCCTACTATAGACCGCACAAACTTTCGACAAATATCGGGTAGTCACAGTGACAGGTTCTCAAGCAATTATTTTGCCGAGTAACCATTAGGGTTATACCTATGCCAGTTCCAGGCATCCTTCATTATTATTTCTAAAGAATTAAATTGTGGTTTCCAACCTAATATATTTTGAGCCTTTTCTGAAGAAGCTATCAGAACAGCAGGATCTCCTACTCTTCTTTCTTTTAATATGGCCGGTATAGGATGCTCTGTTACTTCCCTTGCTACATCTATTACCTCTTTTACAGAATAACCGTTACCATTACCAAGGTTGAATATATTACTTGAAGAACCTTGTCTTAAATACTCTAATGATAAATAATGAGCCGAAGCTAAGTCCATTACATGAATATAATCTCTTATACAAGTACCATCTTCAGTTGGATAATCATCCCCAAAAATATAAATCTGTTCCCTTTTTCCAAGCGGTACTTCTAGGATAAGGGGTATTAGGTGGGTTTCCGGATCGTGGTCTTCACCAATATATCCACTTTGATGAGCTCCTGCAGCATTAAAGTATCTAAGAGAAACATATTTAATCCCATATCCTTGCTCAAACCACTTCATCATCTTTTCCATGGCTAGTTTTGTTTCACCATAAGTGTTTGTTGGATTGGTTTCGTCATTTTCCAATATTGGAATGTTCTTAGGCTCTCCATAAGTTGCAGCAGTAGATGAGAATACAATCTTATTTACACTATTTTCTTTAATTACATCTAAAAGACACATCATACCGTAAACATTGTTATGATAGTATTCATAAGGCTTGTCCATACTCTCCCCAACTAGGGAGTTGGCAGCAAAATGAATAACTGCTTCAATTTTATGACTTTTAAACACTTTATCCAATGCTTCTTTATCTCTTAAATCAATTTGATAAAAATGTTCGACATCGACAGAGTTTCTATGTCCACTTTGCAGATTATCAACTACTATAACCTCTTCATTTTGGTCAATAAAATGTCTTACTGTATGTGAGCCTATGTAACCTGCCCCACCAGTTATTAGAATTGACAAATTTATCTCACTTCCTTGTAACATCTAATAGTAAAATAAAAACCATTATTATCATAGAATAATGGCATAACTGAGTATATAAACAAACCTTTTAATTTATTTCCAGTATATCCGCAATCCTCTTACTAGCAAAACCATCACCATATGGATTACTTGCTTGACTCATCCTTTTGTACTCTTCTTCATTTTCAAGTAACAATTTAAAAGTTTGGTATATGGTCTCTTCTTCAGTACCAACTAACTTAAGTGTCCCAGCAGCTATCCCTTCAGGTCGTTCAGTTGTATCTCTCATAACTAGGACAGGTTTCCCCAAACTAGGTGCTTCTTCCTGAATTCCGCCACTATCTGTTAGTATTAAATATGACCTAGAAAGGAAATTATGGAAATCTAAAACTTCCAGAGGCTCGATAATTCTTACTCGCTCACAGTTTCCTAAAATCTCAATAGCAGCTTCTCTGACTACTGGATTCATATGGATCGGATAGACAGCCTTAATATCTGGTTGCTCATCTATTATCCTCTTTATGGCTCTAAACATATTTTTCATAGGCTCGCCAAGATTTTCTCTTCTATGTGCTGTAATCATAATAAGTCTACTATCAGCTGCCCAATCTAGATGTTCATGAAAATAGTCTTCTCTAACTGTTGTTTTTAAAGCGTCAATAGCTGTATTACCAGTAATATAAATCTTATCTGAATTTTTACCTTCATTAATTAAGTTGCTTTTTGACATCTCTGTTGGAGCAAAATGGTAATCTGCTACAATCCCAACCGCTTGACGATTAAATTCTTCTGGATAAGGTGAATAGATGTTATACGTTCGAAGGCCAGCTTCAACATGGCCAACCGGAATTTGCAAGTAAAAACAAGCTAAAGCTGTTACAAAAGTTGTCGAAGTATCGCCATGAACTAAAACAACGTCAGGCTTTACTTCTTCTAAAACATTTTTCATTTTTTCAAGTATATTAATGGTCACATCAAACAATGTTTGCTTCGCTTTCATAATTGAAAGGTCATAATCCGGAAAAACACTGAAGGCATTAAGGACTTGATCTAACATTTCCCTATGCTGACCTGTAACACAAACAACCGTTTCTAAATTATCACGAGATTTTAGTTCGTTTACTAAAGGGCACATTTTTATAGCCTCTGGTCGTGTTCCGAAAACAACCATTATTTTCCTCATATTACCTACCTACTTTACCTATTAATTATTAGTTAAAAAGAATGGAATATTTTTAATACATTTTTCTTACGGGATTAATATGAATTCAATGCTTTTCTTACTTATCATAACATTAGATTTTAGCACCTTTTAGGCGTAAAAAAACAATAGATACATACTTTTTTACTAAAACTAGTATAATTAAAAAGAAAATAATATCTATTATTAAGTTATTAAAGAAAATCGAAGCTCCCGCCATACATACCATAATAATTGTAGTAACAATATAGTAATTTAGTGTAAACTTAAACCATAATTTTCTTGAAATCAATGTTCGAACCCAAAAATATACAATAAAACTAAAACCAGTTGCTATTGATGCTCCAACTGCTCCATGGATTGGTACTAAATAATAGTTACCAATAAAATTAATGACAACTGCAATAAGTGAAGAAATTGTGTTATACCCAGTTTTTCTACTAAAAGAAATACCTTTCCCAGTAGTTTGGTTCATTATTTCGCTAATTGGCACTAATAAAAGAAAAGGAATTACGATAGCAGCTGATAAATAGGAAGGATCCAAAACAATTACAATATAATCTTTTAATAAGACTAGAAGACCAAAAATTATTAAAGAAAAAGATGTAACAATATGACTTATCATAATAAATTTATTATTACTAACTCCTTCCTCATACCAACGGTAAGCTGTAGGAGACCAGAAAGTTGAAAAAGAAGTATTTAGAATCGTTAATATCATAACAATTTTAAGAGCAACAGCATAAATGCCAATTTGAGAAAAATCTGCCCATACCCTTAAAGCAAATTGGTCTATAGCAGACAACCAATAAGTCATTAATAAGGCTGGAACCATTGGTAACCCAAAAAGCAATAAAGTTTTAATTAAATTTTTATCAAAATTAAACTCAGAAAACCAATACTTCCTATTTTTAACTGTAAGTATTAAGGCTATGAGTATAATAGATATAACTTGTGCTACAATAATACTTTTAAAACTAGCCTCTACAAAATTCAAGAAAAATAATAGCATAATTAAATTAATGACCTTTTCAATAACCAATGATCCAGAATAGAGCCAACCGTTTTCAAGTGAACGAATTAATATTAAATTAAAGCGTTGGATCACACTAAAAATCAATGCTATAGCAATAATTATTGAAACTATAAAATCACTCTCACCAAACAATATAAAAGATACAAATTCATAGTTATATAACAATAAAAATGATAACACTATTGAAATAATAATTGGTATTAGAAAACTATTTAAGAGCAGGTGACTCTTATTTTTTTTCCATATATTATATTCTCTAACAAAACCTCCATCAAGGCCTAAAATACTAATTAAAATACCCATGGCTAATACTACAGAAAACATGGATGCTTTCCCAAATTCCTCAGGAACAACAAACCAAGTAGTTACTGGTACTATTAAAAAGCCAATAAAGGCCGAAATGACAGGTCCAATACTAAACACAGAGAACCTACGGAGTAGAGTTTTAGCATCATCTTTCAATTTAATTCTCCTCATAACAAAACAAGTTTCTCATTTATGGCAATTCATATTTACCAACACACTAAAAGTCTTGTAGTATTTTTCAATTGTTTCTTCCATACTGTCAATGTTAGTTTTTAGTTCAAAATTAATAATTCGATCAATAATATATAGGCAAATATAATTTAATTTCATATCTATTTCAAAGAATTCATTTACACTATTAAATAGTTTTAAGAACTCATTATCATAATCACCTTTTAAAAATCTTTTTATATAATAATAATCTTCGTGATACATGGCTTCTACAAACATAATGTTAATAATGTCATGAAAAAATATATACTGATTTGAATCTTCCCAATCTATATAGTAAAAATCCCCTTTATATAATATATTATTAAAGTTTAAATCACCACTAAGTTTAATAGCTGGTATTTTATTCCCACTGAGTGTTGTAGGGTACTTCTTAAGCATATTTGCAAGTTTATTATTTTCAAAGTGAGAACAAAATTTACAAACTAACTTTTCTGTGTCAATAACACTATAATCACTTTTTTTAAATTCTTTAAAATACGATTCGTAATCGGAAAAGATTCTACTGATTGCTGTATCTCTGAGTTTATTATCCCAAGTTGAATAAGGCTGAAAGTCTAGTAATTGTTCAAATATAAGCTTATGTTTTTTATCACTTTTTTTATAAGGGGTTATAAAAAACTGAGAAAAATATTCTTGTTTTTTTTTCATCTCTAGAAAACTTTTTTCATCCTGGAAAACTGTTACAACTTCTTTTCTTGAGAAATTAAAAATTTTTATATTATTCTCCCTTGTAACCATTAATAAAGTTCCATCATATGCCCCTTTCTTATCCACTTTAAGAGAGAGAATACTATTTAAAGAAAATTGAACTGCTTTAAAGATCATATCTTTATAGCCTGTATTAGTACTAAAGCTTCTTGTGGTGTGGGTTGAGTTTTTATTAATAAACTCTTTTCCATTTCTCTCTTTTTTATTATATAGGAACATTTTCCCTTTTTTTTCACATTTATATATCCCTTGATCTAATAGATGACTGTATGATAGGAATAACTTTTTTGTTTCCTTTTTTTCATTGTTTATTTTGGATATATAGTATTTCATTTTTTTTGGAAGTTGAAGTAAGGGAATTAACTCATTTTTATTTTTCAACATAAAAGCTCCTATTCTAGCTAGTTGTAAATTTGAATATAATTTCATTAATTATTTTTACTTAAAAAATGACATTAAATACTAATCTCATTTTAATAATGATGAGTAAAAGTCTAAATATTCCTTTGCTACATTTATATGTGAGTGATGCTTTTTTATATACTCGTGGGAATTCTTACTAATACTCTTAAAAAATTCACTATCATTTTTTAATCTATTGATTTGATTAGCAATTGCCAAACAATCGTTTTCTTCTACAAGTAAACCATTAAATTCGTGTTTAATTAATTGTTTTAATCCACCTATATTACTTGCGATGGTTGGCAGTCCACACGCCATAGCCTCAATTGCAGAAATTGAAGTAGCTTCTTGTAGGCCATTAGCTGTTACTGAAGGCACTATGGAGATATCAGATGCTAAATATAATTTCCTTACATCCTCGCCACCTAATGAGCCTAACATTTTAACCTTATCTTTTAAATTATTTTTTAATATATAATCCTCAATATCCACTCTCTGAGGCCCGTCACCAGCTATTAGTAATATAGTATTTTCATCTTCTATATGTTTCATTGATTTCACAGCATTTATTACACCATTTTTTTCCACCAATCTTCTGGCACAACTAATAATAAATTTTCCTTCGGCAATTTTCAGTTGTTTTCTATACTCTATTTTCTTTTCAATAGGTTGTGGAGTATATAACTGTACATTAGTAAAATTCGTAATAGTTGTTACATCCTTAACTTTACATTTATTATTAAATTGGCTTTTGATTGTATCTTTTATATGGTGACAAATTCTATCATCTACTGCAATAACTCCATCAACTATTAGCAAAGAAGAAAGTTCTCTAGATAAATTTTTGTCATACACTTTTGTAGATAATGAATTCATTTCCTTGTCCAACGCTTCCTCAAGTCCGAAATAAGTATGCATGGTTAAAAAAGTTGGAATCTTTAATGTTTCAACTGTATTTCTTATTGCAGATGCAGCAAAAGCGTCTTGAACTGAAATAATATCTGGTTGATTTTTTTGGCAAAAATCGTAAACTTTTTTATTTAAAATTTTTGCCCAATAACGTCTATATTGTGATTGATATAAATCTCTATTAATAAGCTTGTACGGACTTAATAATAACTTTAATGCAAATTGTTTTTTTCTATCCAATGAACTCATTGAAATAATGTCTGATTTTACTTCATTAGCCCTAAATCCATCTATTAAATCCAAGATATGCGTAGACTTCCCCCCGATATGAGGAATAGTATCACTTGCCACAATTAATAATTTCATCAATTTACCTCCTGTTAATGATTTTTTATTTATCGGGAACAAATAAATAAAAAATAAAACTTTACCTCTATACTTTTTAGTATTAGATTAAAAAGATATAAACACTTATTTTTATGCTTTTATAGAAAGACTAGTTTAATAACATATAACAGAAATAAACAAAGACCCCAGCACTTTATTAAGGTGGAGTCTCTGATATATGGAAATATGCCTTTAAAAAATGAAATACAAATAAATTATATGTTTATGAGTAATAGTACTTTTAATTCTATTTCTTAAATTTTATAAAAATATATTTAGTTATATAAATTATCTACTATTAATATATTCCCTTATGTCTTTCTCTTGACTTTAACTTATTGATAGTATCTAAATAATAAATGGCTAAGGGGAAAATAGAGAATAACATAAGACCAGCAGCTGGATAAACAATAGGGTTAAATAAGGCATAAAATAGAAATCCAAATATAGAAATTAAATAATACTTTCTTATATCTTTACTTAACCTTCTCATTACATACCTAAAGAAAACTAAGTAGACTAATAGCTCAAAGGAAAAACCCACAATTCCAAACCTTGCTAAGTCATCAAAAAAATGTGAATGCATTCCTATGCCTGTATTTAATATATCAGGGCTAAGAAGATACCCTTTACCTAAAAAAGGATTTTCTAAAAATGTTGAAATACTTAATTTAATTCCATCTAAACGGGCAGATAGAGTACCCTCAAAGCTGAAATCTATAAGAACATTACTAATTAAATGTACTCGCTCAATAATAATATAATTATTAGTTGCCGAGACAATCCAATCTTTAACCCCATAAAGAATATTATTCTTGAATATTAAAAGCAAAGTACATACAGTTAAAAATGTTAAAAATTTAAATGATATATACGCTTTCTTTT
This sequence comes from Alkalihalobacterium sp. TH-98, assembly GCF_057473385.1. Lineage (NCBI taxonomy): Bacteria > Bacillati > Bacillota > Bacilli > Caryophanales > Bacillaceae > Alkalihalobacterium > Alkalihalobacterium sp. TH-98. The sequence goes on from NZ_JBYCKM010000010.1 coordinate 16,025, forward strand.
TTCCACTGAATATTAAATATAAGCCTACCATGATTACAAGGGAAAGAGCGGCAATAAAAAATGTTGATTGAATTATCATAATAGTTACAATGATAATAAATACACCAAGGATCCATTTTACACCTTTATTTTCTATGAAACGTGTAAATACTATAGCACCATATACAGCTAAAATGAAGCTAAATATATATATATCAGTTATAACGTTTGTTCCTGATAAATCAACTAAACCATAACCTCCGGTTTGTTCTTTTGCTGCATACGGGTTTTCATATAATATAATTATATTACTTATTGCATTTATAAATAATATAAAAGAAGAAAATAAAACTATTTTTTTTATATTTGATATATTACCTATAATTAAATAGTGAGTAAAAATAAATATTGGCATATAATAAAGTATAATATAGTAATAATTACCTATTGAAAAATTGGGAAATTGAACAACAATGTAAAGTGAAACAATAATTAGCCACACTATTAAAATTGGGTGAATCAAGTCTTTAATATAAAGAGCAAAATCTTTTTTACTTATTGACATAAGTAGTTTACTTGCCCACCACCCTGTAATGCTTATTAATATTAATATATCATCTACATTTCGTTGTATATATGGAGTGAAAGCCCAAATAATTATTAAATATACAAAAAGCAAATTTATTTGTTCAAGTAACGTTGACTTTTGTTGATGGTAACCTATTAATTTACTCCCAGTCATTATATGTTAATCTCCTCTCACAATGCACCAACAAAAATTTTATATGGGGGTGAGAATAGTATTGAGTTAAAAAGAAAAGAAAAGGAAATGAATACTTTTTAAAGGGACAAGATATCAATCTATTTAAAATTATTTTTATTATATAAATCAATATATATAGTATTTAGTCCTTTTGCTTCCCTCTTTATATCAAAACCTTTCATTCTTATTAATTTTGAGGTATCTTCTCGTGTATATTCTCCATTTGATTTTAAAACTTTTTCTCCCCATTTTTCGGGTGGATTATCTAGAGGAATATATTCTATTAAATCAGTAACTTTTGTCTCTTTTGGGACACAATCACTTGCAAAACTTCGTAATCCAGCAGCCTGTGCTTCAACAAATACCATTCCAAATCCTTCAAATTTTGAGGGGAGTATAAAAACATCCATAGCTTGCATTAACCTATCAACATCTCTTCTTACTCCAAGGAAGAAAACACACTCTGTTATATTTAGTGTCTTTACCTGCTCTCTTATGCTTTCCTCTTGTCCCTCTCCGCCTATTAATACTAAGATAGCTGAGGGGCAGTTGTTATGAATCTCTTTAAATATTTGAATTAGTTGCTTATGATTTTTTTCTGGGAAAAAGCGGGCTATATTCCCTACAACAAATTTATCTCCCCATTTAAACTCACTTCTAACTGCTCTACGGACTTCGTCATTAAATTTAAACTTCTCTAAATTAATTGCATTCTTTATGATAAAATGTTTCTTATCGTTTTTTACTTTACCAAAAAGCCACCTACTTGCAATACCTGAACATGCAAACCAATGGGTTGAAAAATACTTTGTTAGGAATTTAAATGGGTATCTAACTATTTTTTGAGTTAGTGTTTCATTCATAAAGCCAACATGACTATGGGCAATCCTTACCTTTACATCACATATTCTTGCAATTATTAAAGCTAGAAATGAAGACGTATTTTGATGGCTATGAACTATATCATAATCACCTTCTTGAATTATATTTAATATTTCCCTTGTATTTTTTAATAATGATTGTTTTTTCGGAGTAACATGGTAAATTTGAGAGCCAAGCTCTTCAAAACTTTTTTCTAATAACCCATTATTAGGGTCGTGTACAATAAAATCAAATCTAATACTTTCACGGTCCATATTTAAATAATAGTTATATAGCATTGTTTCAACGCCTCCACTACCAAGGCCTGAGACAACATGTAAAATTTTTATCATTTTATCCCTCATGTTTTAAAAATTCATCATAGTATATAAATCTCTTACTATTTAATATTTCTAGTTGGAATTCACGGGCTTTATTGAAATTATTTTGGCTAATTTCATTAAGGTCACTTTCTAACATTTTCTTTATTTTACCAACTAAATCAGCTACATTTTTTCTTTTGAATATAAAGGTTTCATCCACTAATTCCGGTATTCCGCCAGTTGATGATCCTATCACAGGGCAAGCCGTACTAAACGCTTCGATAATAACCCTCCCATGTGATTCAACATTACTTGGTTGAATATATATATCTATTTCCGTCATAAAATCTAATACTTTATCGTGCGGTAAAGTACCAATAAATTTAATGTTTTCTTCTACACCTAACAGTTCCGCTAATTTCTTTAAATAAGAATTATTCCCCCCACCAACAAGCTGATATTCTACATTAAAACCTTGATCTTTAAGTTTTTTTATTGCTTTAATTACATATTGTTGGCCTTTATATTTCATCGCTAAAGACCCAACAGTTCCAAGAACTAATTTATCACCTTTTTTCATATTATTTATTTTCTCAAATCTACGTGATAACATATTCTTGTCAATAAAAGGTAATGTTACATCTGAGCATGATAGTACTTTCCCATTTGTCGGATACCTTCTTTGCAAGAATTTTGTAGAAACATACATTACATATGACGAACTTTGTACTATATTTCTTGTTTTAAAGTACATTTGTGGAGCAACTAATTTACCGAGTAGACTATGAGAAAAATATCCATCCCACGGGCAAGCAACTAACTCAATGATATAGGGCTTTGAATATTTAACTGCGTATTGCCATGCCAGTAAACCGATTGAACTAGGTAATCTAATAATTAGAAAGTCGTGTTCCTTAACAGTAGATAAAATTACTTTTTTTGCTATAATTTTATTATAAAAATATTTAGTTACTGTTTTAAAATTTGGTACGGAAACAACACTGAAGTCTTCCCCATCAATAGAGGAAAGTTTCATACCATCTTCTAACTCTTTTACACGGGTTAAAAAGGTTAACTGAGCCCCTAAATATAAATACCTATTTTTAAGTTCATTATTATAATCTACACCGAAATATTTATCTGAATTTGATTTATATATAGGACCATCATGAACAAATAATACTTTCTTCATTAATAAGACCTACCTCCATTGACTATAAAATTCATTCATAACTTCTTTCACATTGCTTTTATCGAATAATTGAACCTTTTCTTTGTTGTACTTCCCCATTTTTCCTCTAGTTTCTTTAGAATCAATTAAGCTATCAATAGCACGACTAAAACCTTTTATATCATTTGGATCTAGCAAGAATCCCCCAACACCATCTTCAATTAAATCAGTATTACCTCTAATTTCCGAACAAATAATTGGTAAACCAGCAGACATTGCCTCCATTACAGAAACAGGCAATCCCTCTTGATAAGATGGGAAAACAAACACGTCTGAAGCATTACAGATTTCAATAATGTCATTCCTGAAACCAAGAAACTTTACTTTATCAGTAATCCCCAGTTTAATTGTAAGTTCTTTTAGATACTTGTCTAATTCACCTCGACCACATATAACATATACATAGTTTTGATTTTTTAGTTTTGCTAGTGCCCTGAGCGCAACCTCATGATTTTTCCGTTTAATCATCTCACCTATAGAAAGGAGTATTACCTTATCTTCCAAAATTCCTAATTCTCTACGTTTTTCTTCTCGACTCACTGTAACTTCTTCAAACTTTCTAGTTTCAACACCAATACCAGGAACGTAGTGTACCTTCGTTTTTCTGAACTTATTTGCCTTATCATAGTCTTCCTTATTTATGGTGATTAGATGGTCTGTATACCTTGCTAAACATTTTTCAACAGGATAATACAATACCCAGTTAATTAAAGGAGCACCTTTATAGAAATGAAATCCATGAGCGGTATATATCACCGGGGAAAATCCTATAGATCTAGCCGCCAACCTTGCCAGTACACCGCCCATTGGTGAATGGCAATGTACTGCATCAAAGTTTTCTGATTTCATTATCGCTTTAAGTTGTTTATAAGCTTTAATATTTTTAAAAGAAAACGGTGAACGCTGTATATCAAAAGGGTGCTTAATAATATCTAAAGAGTCTAACCTTTCATTTGCATCACTAAAATTAGCTGCAGCATGTATTTCAAAACCTAATGATTTTAAAACTTCTATATTACCCTGTTCAAATAAATAAAACTGTCTACTTACTGTTGAGACAATTAAGATTTTTTTCATTTAACTCCTCCGAAGTAATTGCATTTCACATTTCTATATATTCCACAAATGGTATACTTGATGACACCCTACCTGTTTACAATTAACCTTATGATAAAAATTAATTGCACCTGTATTACGAACTTGTGTACCGACTTTTATTATGTTAACTCCACGATTATGAGCCGCATACTCTACAGCTCTGAATAAACTCGTACCGATTCCACTTTTTGTAGTATTTTGTGAAACTACAATAAGCTCTATCACACAAACATTATCTGAATAAGAATGTAATAAAAACCCATTTATCTCAGCATTTTCATCGAAAGATAAGACATAGAACTTATCCTGTTTCTCAAAAGAATTCATTAACCATTGTTGATATACTTTTTCTCCACCACGCTTAGCCAGTTCTTTATCCTCTGTAAACTTAGAAAACTGAAAGTCTGCTATGTTAATAATTTGATCATTTCTTTTTAACGCTTGGTGAACAACAAGATTTCTTGGAATTTCATAAACGTCTTGTATCTTCTTTATAAACTGAATATTTACATCTGCCAAAAAGGCACTAGTATCTTTACCAATGAATTGAGAGTTTTCTGGTTCAGAATTGCGGTTTTCGATTGAGACAAACTGATAATCTTTAAAACTTTCTTTAAGATCATTCCATTCATTTTGTTTTAATGGTTTATTTAGAATAGCTTTAGCACAAGTTACACCAAAAAACTTTGTGTCCCATTCAAGATTGTAGAAGGATGCTGGACTTTCTATGCTGCTTTTATCCATATGACAATTACTCCTTCCCTACATACTAACTTTTTTATTTTTAGTAGCTTCTGTACTACTTTCCTTAACAAAGACATCTTCACGCTTTAATACAGAAACAGCGGTCTTAAAGAAGATTTTTATATCTAGCCAAAAAGATAAATGATCAATATAGTAAATATCATTTTGAATTCGTTCTTTCCAAGGTACTGTATTTCTGAAATAAGCTTGATTAAAACCAGAAACGCCAGGTCTAACCTCTAACTTCCTAGCCTCGGTACCTTCATATAATTTATGGTGTTCAGGTAAATCGGGCCTAGGCCCAATAATACTCATATCACCCTTAATAATATTTAGAAGTTGTGGTGTCTCATCTAAGCTCGTCTTTCTAATAAACTTACCTATTCTTGTAAGTCTAGGATCATCTTCAGCATTAAATGTTGATCCATCTTCATTTCGGAGATCAGGTGCATTCATTTTCATTGAACGAAATTTATACATTTTAAATACTTTTCCATCCTTACCTAACCGTGGTGCATTATAAAAAATAGATCCTTTATCTTGAAAATATATTATTGGACCAATTATTAGTAGAATAATAAACCAAAAGGGTAAAGCTACTAATGCCAGTATTAAGTCTAAAATTCTTTTAAAAAAGCTCTTATACATTTCTAACACCCACTCCAAACTTCATTGATTACCTTTTTCAACGTGACAATAACGTAGTCCACATCTTCGTTACTCATTAGTGTATTAAGTGGTAGTGTAATTTCGTTCTCATACATACTAAAAGCATTTGGATAATCATTAATACCAAAACCTAAGTTCTTATAAGCTGTAAACATTGGTAATGGCTTATAGTGAACATTACATGACACTCCCAACTCAGCCAACTTAACTATTATTTCATTCCTTTTAAGTTCACCTATCCCTGGTATCCTTGCCAAATAAAGATGTCCCGATGAGGAGAAGTCATATCCAAAATGTTGTAAGCTCTGAATACCTAATGGTGAAAGTGCTTTATCATACATCTCAATTAACTCTCTACGTCTATTCATCATGCCTTCATATCTATTTAACTGAATTAAACCTATCCCAGCCATAACATCGGTCATATTACACTTATAGGCTGGATAAACAATGTCATACTCCCATGCACCTTTTTGTGTTTTCGCTAATGCATCTTTTGACTGCCCGTGCAGACTATATAGCATATACTGCTTATAAATCCATTCCTCATCTAAACCTGGTACACTTCGCCAAACAACAGCTCCGCCTTCAGCGGTTGTTAAATTCTTTACAGCATGAAAAGAAAAGCAAGTAAAGTCTGCTACTTGCCCACATTTCAATCCTTTTCTTTCAGCTCCAAATGCATGAGCTGCGTCAGTCATTACTATTACTCTATTAAATAAATTTTGAATATCGTTATTTGCTTTAAATAACTCTTTTTTACTTTCAATTACTTCAAAGATTGCATCGTAATTGCACATCTTCCCAGCAATATCTACAGGGATTATAACTTTCGTCTTTTCTGTAATCGCATCTGCAAGCTGTGCATAGTCCATCTCAAAAGAATCAGGTGCGGTATCCACTAGTACAATTTTGGCACCCACATGATCTATAATTGAAGCTGAAGCTGTGTAAGTATAGGCTGATGTAATAACTTCATCACCAGGTCCAATACCTAAAATGCGAAGAGTTAACTCCATTGCTGCTGTAGCTGAATTTAAACAAACAGCTCTATTCGTTCCAACATATTCAGCTATTCTCTTCTCAAATTCCTTTGTTCTAGGTCCAGTTGTAATCCATCCAGACTTCAATGCCTTTATTACTTCTTCTATTTCCGCTTCTGTAATATCTGGCGGAGAGAAAGGAATATTTTTAACTTGAGTATCATTCATTTTAGTTTTCCTCACTTTATCGAAAGATTATGTTTCATATACATTTAGTAACTTAGTACTTAATTAGAATTCATTCCACCCAACTACTAATCTACTAAATTTATCCATTATCAATAGCCACCTCGTAATACCTATTCAATTAACAACATTCAATCACGAAGTTTTTTCATTTTTAAACTAATCTCAACCGTATTTCTTCCTATTAAACTACCATTCAATCAAACCTTAAAAACTACTAAAAACACCCGAAACCCTTATGCCCCAAGGCTTCCAGCGTGTTATCTGATTACGATAGTCAGTTCCTCAAGTCCATTCAATCTTTTTAGTTGGATAGTTGGTTAGTAGTTAGTTGGTTAGGAACTAGGTAAAGGTCCTCCTACCACATATCCCCTAACAGACTAACCACTACCAATCACAGAAAAGGAACCCCGCCGTCATCTTCACCACTACCATCTCCAGCACCATCACTACAAACAACTTTCCCATCAACATACACTAAATGACATTCATCGTTACAAATGCTACCATCGTAGCTCTCTAAAAACTGCGTAAAAACAATATCTGAGTGGTCAACTCTTTCCATTGCCAGATGTCTCGTATAATCCTTTTCAAACTGAAGAATATTCACGCGACAAACTTCTTCTCTAGATTTATCAATCCAACCTAAAACAGAAGGAACCGCAATCGCCAAGAGAATCCCCAGAATAGTAAGTGCTACTAACAACTCAATTAACGTAACACCTTTCTTTCCTTTACAGATGTTTCCCACAGATTTCAACTTCAACAACAAACTAACAACAAACATCCTTAACACCTCCAAAAGTATCATATAGCACTTCTAAGGTGTCAAAATGTATTAAAGTTGGAAGAGCTGGAACAACTGGATGATTGACTGTAGGTTTTGTTGGTATGTTGGAACAAAGGTCTTTTCTAATCTTTTCCTTTCCAACTCTTCCAACCACAACGTTTCAGGTTACTGAAACAAGTTCCAACTTTTCCAACTCTCCCCCTAATTACTAACCACTAACCCCTAACCAACTTTATTTCACTCTCTCCCTCTCCAACATCTCCTCAAGAAAATCAATCAACTCAGACCTTAACTCCCCACTCTGCATCGCAAACTCAATCGTCGTCTTCACAAACCCCATCTTCTCCCCAACATCATACCGCTTACCTTCAAAATCATAAGCAAACACACGCTGGATTTCATTTAGGCTCTGGATCGCATCCGTCAACTGAATTTCCCCGCCAGCACCGGTTTCTTGTCGATCTAAGAACATAAAGATCTCAGGAGTTAACACATAACGGCCCATAATCGCTAAATTCGATGGAGCTGTTCCTTGTTTAGGCTTTTCGACAAATTGATTAACTGAATATCTTCTTCCTACATTCGATAATGGATCCACAATACCATAACGATGTGTTTCTTCATCAGGTACCGTCTGAACACCAATAACAGATGAAAGAGTCTCTTCGTATTGTTCAATTAACTGTCTTAAACCCGGCTTTTCCGCTTGTACAATATCGTCACCTAATAACACAGCAAATGGCTCATCACCGATAAATTTACGAGCGCACCAAACGGCATGTCCTAATCCTTTAGGCTCTTTTTGGCGAATATAATGGATATCAACCATTTTAGAGGAGTACTGAACTTTCTCTAACAAGTCCGTTTTCCCTTTTTGGAATAAATTTTGCTCTAACTCAAACGCATGATCAAAGTGATCCTCAATCGCACGCTTTCCTTTACCAGTAACGATAATAATATCCTCTATTCCAGAATTCACTGCTTCTTCGACAATGTATTGGATCGTTGGTTTATCGACAATCGGTAACATTTCTTTTGGCATGGCTTTTGTGGCTGGGAGGAAACGTGTTCCAAGACCAGCAGCTGGGATGATGGCTTTTTTGACTTTTTTCATGTAATCACGTCCTTTGTTTTAGGGGTTAGGGGGTAGTTGGTAGTGGTTAGGGTAGAAAGTTAAGTTAAGCCAAGGTAGTAAAGATTTAAGTGCCTAGCTTTTTTATTAACCCGTTTAGTAGTCTACCAACTTCGTCTGTTAGTTCTGTTACTTTTTTGTATTCTTGTTCCGTGATATATTTTAAGTCGTTAGATAATAGAAAGAAGTATTTTAATTCTTCTAATGAGCCTCTGGACATAAGCAAGAAGCGTTTGTATTCGTTCGTGTACCCTTTGGCTTTTCCTTCGGCGATATTACTTGGTATGGAGATGGCCGCTCTTCTCATTTGAGAGATCAAGCCATACTTTTCATCATTAGGGAAATCTTTAGTTATTGCATAAGTAATTAAAACGAGTTGATGTGCTTTTTGCCATACAATTAGTTTTTTCACATCATGTAACATGCGAAAGCCTCGCTTTCTTTTTTTAGGGGGCGGGGGTTAGTTATTAGGGGTTAGGCGTTAGTTGGTAGGGGGTAGAAGTTCAATGGCTTTTTCTTACTTTTCCAACCTCAATGTTTCGGCTAGCCGAAACGAGTTCCAACTTTCCAACTCTTCCAACTCATTACGCTTTTCCTACAAACTAACAACTATCCCCTAACCCCTACCCAACTACCTGCAATTCTCTCTTCCTAAAGTTTGCAATATCTAGTAGCTCTTCACGCAGTACCTCTTTCGGCATCTTCTCGAAGTCTACGATCAACTGCTCCGCCACATTAATATTCACCATCGGCGTCTTCCCACGGTAAATCTTCGGATACACCTGCTCATCATGAACCTCATCCTCACCAAGAAGCTCTTCAAACATCTTCTCTCCAGGGCGCATGCCTGTGAATTGGATAGGGATTTCTGCTTCTGTGTAGCCTGATAGTTTAATGAGATTTTTAGCTAAGTCTACTATCTTAACAGGCTCACCCATATCCAGTACAAACACTTCTCCACCTCTAGCTAGTGCACCGGCTTGTAATACGAGGCGTGACGCTTCTGGGATTGTCATAAAATAGCGAACCATTTCTGGGTGGGTGACTGTGACAGGTCCGCCGTTTTGAATTTGCTCTTTAAATAGAGGTATTACACTTCCGCGGCTTCCTAGTACGTTACCGAAGCGAACGGCTACGAAGCGGGTATCGCTGATCATGTCCATATGTTGAATAATCATTTCGGCAATTCGTTTTGTTGATCCCATGACACTTGTTGGGTTTACCGCTTTATCAGTGGAGATCATAACGAATGTATTCACTCCTGCATCACTTGCCGCCTCGGCGACATTTTTCGTGCCAATCACATTGTTCTTCACGGCTTCTTCTGGGTTTCGTTCCATCAATGGCACATGCTTATGAGCAGCGGCATGGAACACGACATGTGGTTGACGTTTGTTCATAATTGCAAACATCTTTTCACGGTCTTGAACATCGGCTATTTCCGTATCTAGTTCGAGGTCTGGAAGATTTCTTCTTAGTTCCATTTCAATCGAGTAAATGCTATTTTCCCCATGACCTAGTAAGATCAATTGTTTTGGGGCAAAGTTTGTAATCTGACGGCATACTTCTGATCCAATTGAACCACCCGCACCTGTAACTAAGATCGTTTGTCCTTTGATAAACTGTTCAATTCCTGCAATATCAAGCTCAACCGGCTCACGTCCTAGTAAGTCTTCTACTTGCACATCACGGAATTGGTTAACCGATACTTTCCCGACCATGATGTCTTCAATTTTTGGCATGATTTGTGTTTTTGCTTTTGTTTTTGCACATTCGTTGAAGATCTGATTTAACTCTTCTTTACTTAATGATGGTATCGCAATAATAATATGTTCAATCTGCTTTTCTTGAACGACTCGCTCAATTCGTTCTACCCCACCTAAAACTGGTATCCCCATGATTTCTAAGTGATGTTTAGCCTTATCATCGTCGATAAAAGCAACAGGGTTCAGTTCCACTTCTTCATTATGCTGAAGCTGCCTGACAACCATCGTTCCTGCTGAACCAGCACCGATAATGAGTGTTCGTTTTTTATCTTTACTCGGTTTGATGTATGTATCACGATACATTCTCCATGAAAAACGCGCTCCGCCAATAAATAAGATGTGCATCATCCATGTGATCGCTAATGTTCGTAAGTATACTTCTTGGAAAACTCCAAGTTGTACGAGTCCAGTTACAATAACAGACAATGTGACTGCTTTTCCTATCGCAACGAGCTCATTAATACTCGCATACTCCCACGCTTTTTTATACAGCTTATAGTAATAGGCAAATAAATGATGACTTAATAATAAAGTAATAGAGCTCACGATAATAATCGTTGTAAACGCGTTACCTGTTGGTAGCAAAATAAAATTACTAATATAAATACAAGCGATAACAATAATCGAGTCAACTATCATTAACCCGAGCAGACGTTTTTGATACGACATTTACCCATCCCCTTCCAAAATTCCATTTCCGTTTTTCAATAATAAAGCCTTAAGCTATATTCCTTTTAGTGAAAAGATGCATAGCTTAAGGCTTGATTGAGTTTTTATGAAAGCATTTCAATTTTAATTGTTTTACAATAAAAATATATTATAGAGGCATTTAACCTCTCCTCACACCATACCCTTGGCGACAAGCACCTAAGGGTTCTTATCTGAACCCCACAGCATGGCCGAGTGCCTCCGTCGATAATGGCAAGGAGACATTGCCCAATAGAACTATCGTCTAACAGGACGCCCTGCTCGTCCCGTTGTCTTGTTGTTTTCTTCTATCTATGGCTGTTTGAATGTATTGCTGGATTGCCTCTAAATCTTCGAGAGGCGCATCCTGCTTAATATATCTAATCGTTTTAGTAATTGTTTTTGGAAAATCTGTAACTTTTTTCACAACGATCACCTAATTAAAATAGTCCTAAAAATTTCTTCTTTTTTATCCGTTCTGGCGGTTCTATTCCAACATGAAGACCGTTGATCACAAGATCTGCATTTTCTTGAAACTGATAGACCATTTCCGTTCCAAAGTTCTTTTCTAGCTCTCTATATGCCTCTCGCATACGAAAAGGACGATTGCTAATGTTGTGAGCATCGGATGCGAGAAAGTGTGTCAGTTGATGATCAATCAGTTCTTCTGTAAATCTCTTAATCTTCTTCCCAAAATGCCCGGTTAAACTGGACGTTGTAATTTGTGTCAGTACGCCACTGTTTACAAATTCATATAAAAGGTCAGGAGATGTCATCAACTGACTATTACGCTCCGGGTGTACGACAATCGGTGTTAATCCAGCTAGTTGTATATCATAGAATAATTGTTTCGCATAACGAGGCACTTGACTAGATGGAAATTCAACAAATACATATTTATGACTATTAGCTAAAGGAAGGATATCCCCTTTATGATAGTCATTTACTAATTCTCCATAAATGCGACACTCTTGACCTGGTAGTATGTTTAAATTAAAGTTGTGTTCTTTAAGTTCTTTATTCAGCTGTTCAACAGCCGCCATAATACATTCTCTAGTATTCACGTAAGGACCATTTAAATGATGTGGAGTCGCAATGATCGTTGTAATTCCTTCTTCAATCGCTTGCTCTACCATTTGAATACTTTCAGTAAAACTAGCAGGTCCATCATCTACATTCGGCAAGATATGACAGTGGATATCAATCATTCGACTCACCTCTCTGTAAATCTATTTCCATATTACCACGATAAAGGACAAAAAGGTACATATTTTTACATAATTTCCAACTTAACCACCATAATAATAGTAATATTGTCCCTCTTGTTGTTCTTTTGCGTTTAAAACGACACCTAAAACTTTCGCCTTTGCCGCTTCTAGTATGTCTTTTGCCTTCACCGCTTGCTCACGATCGGTTTTCCCACTACTCACCACTAAAATCGTCCCATCTGTATGATTCGCCAATATTTGCGCGTCAGTAACTGCTAGTAAAGGTGGTGAATCTAGAATAATAATGTCAAAGATTTTGGATAGCTTGTCGAGTAGTAATGACATTGCTCTTGAACTTAATAATTCTGCTGGGTTCGGTGGAACGGGTCCACTCGGTAAAATCGATAAGTTTGTCACTTTCGTCGCTTGGATGGCTTCGTCTGCTGTATGTTGTTTCGTTAACATACTCGTTAATCCGGCTAAATTAGGAACACCAAACGTATAATGCGCGGTTGGTTTTCGTAAATCCGCATCAATAAGCAATACACTATTTCCTTGTTGCGCCATAACAACCGCTAAATTAGAGGCAGTCGTTGATTTACCTTCCATTGGCCCTGCCGATGTAACGAGGATCGTCGTCATTTTTCCATCAATAGAAGCAAATTCAATATTCGTACGAAGCGTTCGATATTGTTCTGATACTGGTGATTTCGGTTCGTTGTGTGCAATTAAATTCCGTTGATTTGACTGTTTCGTATTTATTTTACGTGACATCGTCTACCTCCTTCTAAGAAGCTTGTCTGCGATTTTTCTTTTTCGATTGTTTTCCCATGGTGTCATCCATTCGTGAAACTACACCAATGACAGGTAAACCTAGTAAACTTTCAACATCTTGCTCCGTTTTTACCGTTGTATCTAAGTACTCTAGTAAGAAAGCGAGTCCTGCTGCTGTCATCAAACCAACAACGAATGCAATCGCCATGTTTAAATTGGGGTTAGGTTTTACAGGGTTAGTACTTGGTTGTGCTTCTGATAAAATGCTGACATTATCCACGTTCATAATGTTCACAATTTCACGTTGGAACACAGAAGCAATCGTATTGGCGATTTGTGCGGCCATGACAGGATCTTCATCTTGTACCGTAATCGCTACAACTTGTGAGTTTTGCGCACTACCGACGGTTACACTACTATTTAAAGCACCAACTGATCGATTTAAATCTAGTTCAGCAATGACTTTTTCTAAGATTACTGGACTTTTCATAATGACGTTGTACGTATTTATTAATTCAATGTTCGTTCGTAAATCAGCTTGTGTTAGGTTTTGCATATCCATTTTTGATTGATTCACGAGGATTTGTGTCGATGATTGATAAATCGGTGTTAATACTAAGTAACTCACTAGACCACTTACAACGACAGCTATTAGCGGTAAAATGATGAGCAATTTTATTCTTTTCTTTAATGTTGTAAATAGTTCTTTTAGACTGATTGTTTCTTCCATTTTGTCCTCCCTATTAGTAAGAAGCTTATAAAATTGTAAATTTCAACAAATAATCACAAAGTGAATTATATCACATGGCGTCGATTTTTGAAGTCATAAATTGTATTTAACAAATTTTGATATTTTGGTATTTTCATGTATCTTCAATTTAAATATGACAAGAGTCTATTTTACCTTTTTCAAATCATCAATCTTTCTCTTGTAAGTTTTTTTCATAGCTTTCACTATTTTTGTCGTTCAGATTGTCGCTTTTTTATGATATTGTCGATATATAGAAAATATTAGTAAGAGACTTATTTCCATGGACTTATACTTATTTATAATTCAATCAATAGGAAGGGAAAGATCGTATGAAAAAAAAGTATCTAATTCTATCTTTAACCAGTGTTTTCGCAGTTGGTTTGATGATTCTTTTAACATTTAACGTGGTCCAATCGAACCATCTAGAAGAGCAGATAAAAATTGCTGAAACCGCCTTTGAACATGAAGATTATGAAAAAAGCATCGCAGCCTATAAAGAAATTTTAGAGACGGATCCCCGTAACGTTAAGGCACGTTTAGGGCTCGCCAAATGTTACTTCGCTCTCCAACAATGGGATTTAGTAGAATCCGTTCTCACAGAGGGCGTGTATCTCTCACCGGAAGAAACAGTGTATTATTTAAATTTAGCTGACTTTTACCTTTCTCAAGCTGATATTATCAAGGCCTTAAAAATTACTGAACAAGGAAATGAAGCGACTGGTCACATAGACTTTCAAGAATTAATGGATTTTATGATAGATCATTTACATATCACGATGGTACGCCCTGTTGTTCAAAAAGGTTATGATAGAGAAATTGAGCTCATCTGGAATGATGACCGTCATCGCTTTACAATTGAGGCTGACTGGGGTGTTGAGAATGAAAACATTGGTCATGTTTCACAATCAGACGGTAAGACGGTGTTTACGGCAGAAGAAATTGGTGTAACTTCAATAACGGCTTCGGTTCATTCTCTAGTAGTAGAGACCGAAATTGAAGTCAGAGATCGAATTTTAGAAGACATTGTTATTAACGATAGTGATTTTGACAAATTGGAACTAGCTAAGGGCGAAACTCTTGCCTTAGCGGCCATTGGTTATGATGCAGCAGGAGAGATCTTCGATTTTCAGCCAACCTGGAGTCTAAAGAACAACCTTGGAACATTTAGTCATACTGATGAATTAGAAACGACCTTTACTGCTGAAGAAAGCGGTGTTGAGACAATCACTATTACGTTCGAAGATTTCGAGAAGGTATTATACGTGATCATAGATGGAGAAGTAAAATATATTACGACCGAAACAGTCGGTGAAGGAGTCATTAGTCTATCACCTGATGAAAAGGTCTATGTTAAAGGTAGTACAGTTACTATTACAGCACAAGCTGCAAATGGCTGGGAATTTATTAGATGGGAAGGCGATATTACGGGTACGATGAATTCCCAAGAGGTCACGGTCGACCGTAACAAAACGGTTCGAGCCATCTTCGAAAAAAATACACATGATTTAACGGTTCGTACATCAGGGGAAGGTGAAATTATTAAAAGCTCTCAAGCAACAACCTTCCAGCATCAAGAAAGTGTGACTTTAACTGCTCAACCGAAACCAGGTTGGACATTTGAACGTTGGGAAGGCAGTATTCGAAATACTTCACCTCATGTCACGGTTATTATGGACAGTGATAAACAATTAACGGCTGTATTTACAAAGAAGGAAATGGAAGAAAAACAATCGAAACCGAAACAGGAATCGGAAGAACGACCAACTAATTCAACTGAACCACGACAAGAGCAAGTCAAATTGACCACACAAGCAACTGACGGCGGGCAAATCGAAGGAAACCATTCTAGCGGAAATCACGCGAAAGGAACGACTGTAAGTTTAAGGGCAACTGCAAATTCCGGATGGACATTTTCCCATTGGGAAGGAGATGCCTCTGGAACGTCTACTTCCTTAACCGTTACAATGGACCGCAACAAAAATGTACGTGCTGTATTTAAGAGAACCTATACACTAAGTACAAAAGTAATTGGCAGCGGTTCTATCACAAGAAGCAGTAATGAAGCGAATTATGCGGAAGGCACGTCCGTGAGACTTACCGCAACACCTGCTGACGGGTGGACATTTGCTGGATGGGAAGGCGTATCAGATTCAGGTTCTACGATCCAAGTAACCATGAACGGAAATCGAGAACTGACGGCGGTCTTTAGGAAAAAAGAAGAAACTCTCCCTCCTAAAGAGGATGAAGATGAGTCAGATGAGTAAAATAGTCCAAGCGGCCGTTATGAAAAGTTAATCAATAGAAAAGACCTTCACCGAAGTTAAAACGGTTAAGGTCTTTTCTTTTTCCTTTAGTTTTAGAAACTGTTATTGGCTTGACTTGAGCTCTAGCGTCTTTTCGTTCAAGTTTAAAATGATATTGTACTCCTCTATTGCAACGTAAAACAGCTCCCGATCATCCGTAGAGATGATCGCTTGATCTATTAATTCTTGTACAACATCTTGATTCGTATCTATATTTGCAACGACAATACTTTTTGATATCTCGTTCTGATTAAATTGATAGGTCACATGGTAATTTTCGTACTCAAGGAAAGCATTTCCGAATTCGTCATTACCTTTACGCGTATGGCCACTTAAGCTATTCAGCACAGCATCGTACTCCATATTCATATGTGCTAAAAAATACTCATAAGATTCCCCAAATGCAGACGGGAATACAGAATACATTTCTCTAATATTAACAACGCGTGTTTCACTTTGATCTAATAATATCACTTGATCTGCACGTATATAGCCTTCTTCCTCATTAAAACGGATTTTATATACGTCACCGATTTGTAATTCAACTTGCACTGGTGTAGCAAATGGAACGGCAGTTATCTTGTTCTCCAAGGCTTCGTCGTTGTATAAATCAGCCGAACGAACCGTTATATTCCCTAACTGATTAACGATCGTCCGCTCTTCGTTCATATCACTTGTAGCGGGCGGCTCATTCATAAGCTCTTTAAAAGGTCGTTCAATTTCTTCATCAACTACTTTTGTCCCTTTCATGTCTTGGAATTTCATGTCTTGGAAAATCGCTAATGGTGATTGGTCAATAAACATAAATAAGGCACTTAGCATAGTGGCAAGAAATAAGAATGCGATTTGCGCAATCGTACCTCTCGTTTGTTGTTTTTCTTTTTTAGATAGTCTTTTTTCTCTAGTGGTAGGCGTATGCGACTGCTTCTCTAACCATTCTTGCTTATGCGCCTTTTTTTCCTCTTTTGTTAAGTTATTAAACCACTTAACAAACTCCTTATAGTTTGCTAATACTTCTTTCGCATCTCCAAACTCTTTTACTTCTCCATGATGTAACCAAAGAACTTTATCACACATCGATCGTAACTGCGACATCGTATGACTGACAAAGAAGATCGTCTTTCCTTCTGCTTTAAATTCTCGGATTTTATCAATACACTTTCTATTAAATGTATTATCACCAACAGACAAAGCTTCATCAACAATCAAAATGTCTGGGTTGGTAAAGACGGACACCGCAAATCCTAATCTTGATTTCATTCCACTCGAATAATTTTTTATCGGTTGATCGATAAATTGACCAATATCGGCAAACTCAATGATAGCTGGCATGATTTCTTGTATTTCCTGTTTTTTAAGACCAAGCATAATACATTTCAATTCTATATTTTCGCGTCCCGATAATTGTTTATTCAAGCCTGCGTTAATGGCTATAAGTGAAACTTCCCCATTGATTTCCAGCGTTCCTGAAGTTGGAGGAACGACCCCCGCTAGGATGTTCGATAATGTCGACTTACCTGAACCATTCGTTCCGACAATGCCGATTATTTCACCTTCATTTACTTCAAAAGAAACACTATTTAATGCATTAAAATTCTTTGCTTTTTGTTGCTCCTTTGATTTAAAGACCTCAATTAATTTATCAGACTGCTTATTATATAACTGATAACTTTTAGAAACACCTTCTAATTTTAACTTTGGCTTCATTGTTCTAAGCCTCCAATATTACAAGTAATCAACAAACTTATGCCTAAACTTCATATGAATAAAGGCCCCGACAAATAAAATCAATAAAGTAACTGACCAGAAGTATATAGTTAACAACAAATCTTCATAGAACCAAACATTATGAAGCAGCGTATTTCTAAACCCATCTATTAAGTAATAAAGAGGATTGAGTTGTAAAAGAGTTAAAAAATGGCCTGCCAATCTACTCGCATCCCAAAAAATAGGGGTTAAGAAAAACAGTAATCTCATAAGTGAGTTAATCGCTGTCTGGAAATCACGTACAAGGATAGAGATCGTTGAGCATAATAACGTCACTGAAAATAAAAAGACAATTAAGGCAAACACATAATAGGGAAGTTGTAGAAAATAAATCCCTGGGTTAATCCCATAGATAAAAACGATAAGGATAATTACACCTAATAATATAAAAAAGTTATAGGCATGCTTTACTATAGTTATGGTAGGCAGTACACTCACTGGAAATTTCATCTTTGAAACTAAACTTACTTTAGAATAGACACTATTTGATCCTTGAGTAATGGATGAATTAATGAAAAACCAAGGTATAATTCCAACTAAAAGCCATAAAAAGAAAGGCAGATCTCCTACTGGTTGTCCTCCTCTAATTCCAATTCCAAAAACAAACCAATATGCGGCTATTTGCAATGCAGGGTTAAGAATTTGCCAAACAACCCCTAAATAATGCATCTGATACATACCTTTTAAATCATAGGTAGCTACCCCAAAAATAAGTTGAATATGCAAAAATTGTTCCCTTAAAACTTGGATAACATCCCTCATAGTTTACTTCGTCCTTTATAGTTTTTATAGACATACATGCTACTTTATAGGTTTCAAACAATAGCACATCTATAAATTCTATTACACTCTCTGAAATAAATCTACCTCGAGAGATTGATTTCAGTTAGAAATATCTCCTAAATTGCCTTATAACTTCAACGGTTGTCTACATCTTTTTAGTAAAAGATAAGCTTCTCACCTTATAAAGTACAAATCCCTAAGATTTCGTAATATTGGCATAAAAATTAGATTGCGTAAATAGGAAAATCCTAATATAATAAATTTTGCTAGTCTATCAAAATTTGTCAAATATTAATAGAAAGAGGCAGTCGAATGACTAAAATGAAAAAGATTATTATTATTGCTTCTGTATTAATTGGTCTTGTTGTACTCTCCGTTGTTGGGTACGGTTTTTATCTATATAAAACAGTAAAAGATACGGCAACTGAAATGCATCAACCAATCGAACGTGAAAAAACACGTATTGTTGATGTCGAACAAAGAGAACCCCTTTCTTTCTTAATTACAGGCGTAGATTCAAAAGGTGATCAAATAAAAGGGCGTTCAGATACCATCATCGTAATGACAGTTAATCCAAATCAAAAATCGGTTAAAATGTTAAGTATTCCTCGTGATACGAGAACACACATTGTCGGAAGAGGACATGATGATAAGATTAACCATGCTTATGCATTTGGTGGAGTTGGAATGACAATGGATACGGTTGAGCATATGCTTAATATTCCAATCGACCATTACATTAGCGTCAACATGGATGGATTTAAAGATATTGTCGATGCTGTTGGTGGTGTATCTGTAAACAACAGTTTCGCATTTAAACAAAGTGGATATACTTTTCCTGAGGGTGAAATTACTCTAAATGGTGATGAGGCACTAGCTTATGCACGAATGAGAAAGCAAGATCCTCGCGGTGACTTCGGACGAAATGATCGCCAGCGTCAGATTATTAACGGCGTCATTCAAGAAGGAGCACAAATCGGTTCAATCACAAGACTCGATAACATGTTAAAAGCAGTAGGTACAAATGTTAAAACGGATATAGATTTTGATGGCATGAACAAAATTCAATCCAAATACCGCGATGCTAGACATAGTGTGGACGAGCTGCAAATAAGCGGATCAGGCCAACGCATCAACGGTATTTACTACTATATTGTTCCTGCTGAAGAAATTGCACGCGTCAGTAATGAACTGAAAGAACATCTCGAACTTAATTAAATACGAAGATTCGTTTTCTAAAAACCTCGATAATTCATCGAGGTTTTTTTTAGTTCTGCTAGCTCTAACCCATTTAACTTATAAATCAATCAAAACAGGATTTACATTTTCAGCACAATAAATCTAAATTTTAATATAAAATTATAAAAAATAATCAATTTTCAACTAATGGAGGCCATTTAGCAATACTATGTAAGTAAAGAGAGTCTGGCTTATCTTTAGTAGTTTGATATATTAATAGTTGACAATCTTTACATATCAAGTTAAATAATAAATTTTCGCTATTACACTTTACGACAAATTTCTTCTCTTATACAATAGATAAATGTAATAGATTATTAATCTACACCTGAAATGGGGAAGTAATATAATGACAAAGTTGAGATCACGTAGTCAAAAGCGCAAAAAGAAAGGTAGGACAAAGGTCTTACTCCTTATCTCATTTTTTTCGGTCTTATTATTAGTTGGTTGCGCTACGTATGTTACGTTAAAAATAGCAAATGTCACATCCACTGTTCAAGTTGAACTTGAGCGAGGAGAGAAGTCTGAGAAGCGTGTTGTCGCTGTTGATCCAAGTAAAGATAACATCTCGATATTATTATTAGGTGAAGACCGTCGCCCCGATGAGCCAATTTCACGAACGGATGCAATTATGGTGGCTACGTTTAATAAAAGTGATAACTCGATTATCCTGACAAATATTCCTCGTGATACGAGAGTGAACATTGTTGGAAGAGATCGTTTGGATAAGATTAATCATGCTCATGCCTTCGGTGGCGTTAATATGATTATTGATACAGTTGAACAATTTTTAGATATACCCATTGATTATTTCATTCGCGTTGACTTCCAAGCGTTTATTGCTATTGTAGATGCGATTGGTGGAATTGAAGTTGAAGTTCCTTTTGATTTCACAGAAAGAGGTACTGATCGAGTTTGGTATGAATTCACAGAAGGTATACAGCACTTAAATGGTGAAGAAGCACTTGCTTATACTCGTATGAGAAAGCAAGACCCTCGTGGCGATATCGGACGAGGGCAAAGACAGCAGCAAGTGATGCAAGCAATTATTGAAAAAAGTGCATCCATACAATCCATTGCTCGTTTTGACGATGTACTTGAGGCAATTGCTGATAATATTAGCTTGAACCTATCCTTTGGAAACATGGTGGCGTTACATTCGTATGCCTCTTCATTAAACAGTATTGAACAGCTGCAAATTAAAGGCAATAACGCTACGATTAACGGAATTTACTACTATGACCCTGTACCTGAATCTGTAGTTGAAGTCTCGACACGTTTACAAGAACATTTGGATATACTTGCACCACAGCAAGTACACAGCATAGAGCATAATACCGATGGGACAGGAACGACTCAAGTAGAATCAGAACCAGCAACGCTTCCGACGAATTAAGATAAGATAGATCAGGCTGCCAAATCAAGTTATGATTTGGCAGTTTTTTTGTTGTTTTATATGATGTTTACTATTTTTCCTGCTTTGGGGTGTTACCTAGTGTTCATTAGATTAGATTAATTAACGGCTTGAGGATTAAGGTTTTTTGGTTACTGTTCTCCACAATCTATTAACAAAATGGGTACTTTTCATCTTCTTAGGTTACGGTTCTCCACATTTTATTAACAGAACGGGCTCTTTCCATCTTCTTAGGTTACCGTTACCCACACCTTTTCAACAGAACGGGCTCTTTCCATCTTCTTAGGTTACCGTTCTCCACATTTTTTCAACAGAATGGGCTCTTTTCTCCTTCTTAGGTGACTGTTCTTCACACTTTTTCAACAGAATGGGCTCTTTTCTCCTTCTTAGGTTACCGTTCTTCACACTTTTTCAACAGAATTGGCTCTTTTCACTTTCTATCGTTAACGTTATCAACATGTTTTCAACAAAATGTCACTTTCCACCTATAATCGAGTATGTATTTTAAAAAATGTTCATTTTTTATCCATCATTCCCAATCTCTTCACCGCATCAATCACTGGGCGGCGTTCCTTTCCAAATAAACCGATGAACTCGGCATACAGTTGGATCGTAATCAGCATGATCCCAATAATGATCAGCGCGGTCCATAATGTGACATTTGTAAAGATCATCGCTAAGCCGCTAAAGAACAGACTTAGCCCATAGACAATCAACACCGTCGTTCGATGACTGTACCCCATCGCAAGCAAACAATGATGAATATGCTCCTTATCCGGGCTCGTAATTTTCTTCTTATTCAATAGACGCCGGACCATCGCAAAGACCGTATCTGAAATGGGCACTGCTAAAATAATCACCGGCACGATCAAACTAAACATCGTCACACTTTTGAACAAACCTAAAATTGAGATAACTGCAATGGAATACCCTAAAAACAGTGATCCCGTATCGCCCATAAAAATTTTTGCTGGGTGGAAATTAAACAATAAAAACCCTAACGTACTTCCGATTAATACAACCGATAAAGTAATAATCATCAAGTGCTGCGTTAATGAATCAATGAGTGCCATAATTAATATTGTGCTTAACGCAATTGTTACGACTCCTCCAGCAAGCCCGTCCAAACCGTCGATTAGATTAATTGAGTTTGTAATACCAACGATCCACAATACCGTAATTAAATACGTAAAAACACCAAACTCAAATTGGCCACTGAGAGGCAAAGTAATAAACGGAATGGTAATGCCTGATCCCACCACGACGAGTGCTGCAACAATCTGTGCACTGAACTTTGCCCTTGCATCAAGCGTGTATTTATCGTCCACTAACCCCGTAATAATAATAATTAGCGCACCTAACCCAATACCAAATAGATAGTCACTTTCTGGATGAATGACAATCAGACCTGCAATCGCACCGAGTATGATTGAAACCCCACCTAATCGTGGCATTTCCTTCTTATGAATTTTTCGGTGATTAATTTGGTCGACAAAACCGTATCGCTTTGCAAACTTTATTACAAATGGCATGGAGCCCACGGATACGAGTAATGATACGAAAAAGGCCACGACATATATGGATGGGATCATCATTGTTCCACCTACTTTTACATAATACTTCTCCGCTCAAAATTGTAAGCACATTCACGTTCTTCTAATCGATATTTATATTATTATGGTCAGGTTTGTGTTTTTTCATAGCAACCTAAATCAATTTCCATTGATTTCATTCATGAATTTTTTTACAAAGGAAAAGCTATTCCTAACAATAAAAAAGACTGTCCCTTGTTTACTATTCACTTGTTTCGCGAACGGTAAACACAAGACAGCCTTATATTTATTATTTTAGTAATTCACGTAAATATGCTTCTACATCTTCTCTCAAATCATCACGACGTAATGCAAAATCAACAGTTGCTTTGACAAATCCAAACTTATCACCAACATCGTAACGCTTACCGTCAAAATGATAAGCAAGAACAGCTTGTGACTGATTTAGTTTGTTAATTGCATCGGTTAGCTGAATTTCTCCACCAGCACCTGGCTCTAAATCTTTAAGGATGGAGAAGATTTCTGGTCGCAGAACATAGCGGCCCATAATCGCATAATTTGATGGTGCGTCTTCCACTTTTGGCTTTTCGACTAAACCATTGACTTGCATCGTCCCTGGTTCGATCTCGGTACTCTTCGGATTAATAATCCCGTATTTAGAGACATCTTGATCAGGAACTTGCTGAACTCCAATCACAGAAGAACTGTAATGGTTGAACACATCAATCAACTGCTTTAAGCAAGGTACTTCTGACTCCACGATATCATCCCCTAGCATAACCGCAAATGGCTCATCGCCCACAAAGCTGCTTGCGCAAGCGATCGCGTGCCCTAGTCCTTTCGGTTCTTTTTGACGAATGTAATGGATATTCGCTAAGTTTGAAATGCCTTGAATTTCTTTTAACATAGCATACTTCTCTTTAGCTGCTAGTGTTTCTTCAAGTTCATATGATTTATCAAAATGGTCCTCAATCGCTCGTTTTCCTCTTCCCGTTACAATGATAATGTCTTCTATACCGGATTCAATGGCCTCTTCCACAATATATTGAATAGTCGGTTTATCAACAATAGGTAACATTTCCTTCGGTTGTGCTTTGGTTGCTGGCAGAAATCGTGTTCCCAGGCCAGCAGCAGGAATAATGGCTTTTCTCACTTTCACACTGGTACACCCCCATACGATTGATGATATCGTTAGTTTATAGAAAAGTATTTAGTCTAGCCATGTTGATCTTGCACGAAAGTAGTGCCCTTGTTATTAATGCTGATTTTGTATATGTAACAAAAAGTATATACAGTATCATTATAACGAAAACCAGATGAAACTGAAAATAGTCATTGTACTCCAGCCTTAAAGTGTATGAAAGCCTTCAAAGATAGTTGCTTTTGTAAGAGCCTTCAACCCACAATAAATAGTACGATTGTCTCAAAAGAAAATAACGTCCGACAGCCATAAAGTTTAAAAGACAGCCACTGTGAATGATTGAGAGCAAAAAAGGATAACTTTCAAATGCAGTATGCCGGATTGAAGATAGTGTTAATGACCCACTTTACTAAAGTAGTCAGTTATCTCATAAAACCCGGCAATACCTATTTGAAGTTAACCTTATCCTAGTAGCTTATATCCTCTAATGAGTATCATCCCGTATTACAAACCTAATAGTACTTCAATTTTATCTAACGTTATTTCATCTCCTATGCCATTTACAACTAGTCCATGATCCGATTGGAACTCTTTTACCCGCTGTGCTGTAAATGAACCATAGAAGTCACTAATAATAATACCGCCGTATCCTAATTTTATTAAATTTTGTTTAAACTGTATCGTATCGTTATCGCGTTTCCCTACGCGGAATGGACTGCTTAAGTTCTTATCTATCTTTGTTATGGTGTTCCAATCCCCTTTTCCTGTTACCGTTAACCCGTAATAGGTTTGGAATTCCCTTACTCTCTGTGCTGTAAATGAACCATAAACCCGACTGATAATAATACCACCAAAACCTAATTCAGCAAGGTCTCTCTTAAATGGAATGATACTGTCATGTACACTTCCCTGTCGGAATGTACGTGACAAGACTTCATCTATTTTCGTTAGCGTTTTTTGATCTGCTATTCCGTGGGCTTTTAACCCATGATCAGCTTGGAATTCTCTTACCCGCTGAGCGGTGAATGAACCATAAAAGTCACTAATTATAATGCCGCCGTATCCTAAACGATTTAATTTTTGTTTTAGTTCGATGGTATCTTCATGTCTCTTTCCAACTTGTAGTGGACTCGAAAGAATTTTCTCAATTTTACCTAAAGTCCTCTCATCAGCTATACCATTTACAACTAGTCCATAATAGGATTGGAATTCTCTTACTCGTTGAGCTGTAAATGAACCATAGACTTCATTAATAATCATATTTCCGAATTTAAGTCTATTTAAGTTTTCCTTCAATTGAATCGTGTCAGGATGTCGCTTCCCCTCTTGAAAAGGACTTGAAAGAATTTCGTCGATCTTTGTTAAAGTAGCAACGTCTCCTCTTCCTGTGACATCTAAGCGGTAATATGTTTGAAGTTCTCGTACTTTCTGAGCAGTATAAGAGCCATAAAAGTTAGTTAAACTCATTCCTCCAAAACCAAGTTGAGTGATATCTCTTTTAAAATTTACAACTCGACTATGTCTACCACCTACTTGGAACGTGTTAAACAGAACTTCATCAATTTTATCTAATGTTTTTTGATCTGCTATTCCATGGGCTTTTAAGCCGTGGTTGGATTGAAAGTTCCTTACTTGTTGGGCCATATAAGAGCCATAAAGTTCATTCACTATTATTGGACCGTAGCCCAACCAGTTTAATTTTTGTTTAATGTCAATCGTACCATTGTGCCTTATTCCTTGTTGGAATGGAGTTGAGAGTATTTCATCAAGTTTCGCCAACGTCCGTTCATCCGTAATCCCATTGGCAGGCAGACCATAATAGGCTTGAAACTCTTTCACTCGTTGGGCTGTAAAAGAACCGTAGACTTCATTTATAATCATCCCCCCAAAGTTAAGGCGAATGAGCTGACGTTTTAAATCAATGACTCTTGGGTCGACATCTCCGACTCTAAGGAAAAATCCCTCTTCATCGGACGTATCAATGGCCGGCGCTTGTACTAAGCCAAATCCGAAAAATTCGTCTCGTCCTTTATCTCCTAAATCCTCTGCCATATCTCTCAACATTTTTCGATACTGTTCATTTGTTAGGTTTGGATGTGCTTCCTTTAAAAGTGCAAGTACTCCAGTTACATATGCAGAAGCCATTGAAGTACCATTCGAATAACTATATCGATTATTCAGGAAAGTACTATAGATATCTACACCAGGAGCGGTAATTTCTATTGCGGCGCCCGTTGCTGAAAATGTTCCTAGATTTCTGTTTGAATCTATTGCAGATACTGCAATGACTGATTCGTATTTAGCAGGATACTCTACAGTATCTCCAGTTCCTGTCCCTTCATTACCGGCCGCCGCCACAACTAATAACCCACTGTTGTAAGCATTGTCTACTGCTTGACTCAGAGATCTTACATGGTGGCTTGTACCTAAACTTAAATTAATAATATCCATTTGATTGGCGATAGCCCAATTTATACCCGATATGACATCAGATACCATTCCGCTCCCATTTTTGCCCAATACTTTAACTGCATATAATTGGGCATCTGGAGCTACTCCTATCGTTCCAATACCGTTATCTCTTGCCCCTACTATGCCTGCCACATGTGTTCCATGCCCGTTGTCATCCATGTAAGAGCTAGTATAACTCGTTTTCGATACTCCACCTGCAATAACAAGGTCACTATGATTAGCGATCCCCGTATCAAGAATGGCTACTTTAACCCCTTTGCCTGTATACCCTGATCCCCAAGCTTGGGGGGCGTTGATTTGCTCCATCCCCCAATTCATTTTTTGAGAGACTATTTTGACAGGTTGATCAATTTCAACTAAAAGAATACTTTCATTGCTTTCGAGTTCATTAATCGCATCCTTCGGGAGATCAACAGTTACTGTTCCAAGTTGTTCAAACGTTTCTATTATTTCTCCATCTAAATGATGAATAACTTCCTCTGTAATCTCATCTTTAAAAACAACAATTATTTTTTCAGTTTCGTCATTTATAGCTGAAACTGGGCTATACGTTAATAGAGCAATAATCCAAAATAGTAAAAAGAGAGAAACTTTTTTCATTCTACACCTCTATCATTCATATAATATATAAAATTATAATACTATTAAATGAAAAAGCAAACTCGCTATTATTTGGTAAAGTGTCATTTTTAGTAATTTAAAAGATAAGCTTCATTTGAATCTATTTTTTACCATATAACTACGGAGATATTAAAACGGATCAAAAAGAAAAGAAGGTCAGTGTTTAACCGACCTTCTTATTTTTACATCAGTGTTTATTGAATTTCTTTACCTGCACTTACAAATGCTCTAGCACCTTGCTGCTCTTCTAGAACTTCACCGTCTGCTTTAGCTTTATTAATTACTACTAAAATAGTTCTTAGTAAAATTACAACGTCCAGCCATAACGAATAGTTTCGAATATAATGTAGATCCAATTTCAATTTATCATTCATCTCTGTTGTATAGTTACCCAT
Organism: Alkalihalobacterium sp. TH-98; assembly: GCF_057473385.1. Lineage (NCBI taxonomy): Bacteria > Bacillati > Bacillota > Bacilli > Caryophanales > Bacillaceae > Alkalihalobacterium > Alkalihalobacterium sp. TH-98. Next base: position 43,718 of record NZ_JBYCKM010000010.1, read on the forward strand.
AATTTGTGCATATCCTGTAATACCCGGCTTAACCGCACATCGAGTCTTAAACCATATATTTTGCTTTTGGAAGTTTTCGGCAAAAAAGTAACGTTCAGGTCTAGGTCCTACAATAGACATTTCACCCTTTAATACATTAATTAATTGAGGTAACTCATCTATTCTAGTTTTTCTAATAAAGTCCCCGACTCTTGTAATGCGGGCATCATCACTTTTTGCTAAGGTTGGACCTGTATCTTTTTCAGCATTTTCTCTCATGGAACGAAACTTTAGTATATTAAATGGTTTGTTATTTTTCCCTAATCGTTCCTGCTTAAAGAATACACTGCCACCATCTTCTAACTTAATTGCTATTGCTGTAAATAACATTACCGGCATTGAAACAATTAATAAAATTAAGGATGTTGCGATATCAAACACCCGTTTAGCAAACAAATATCCACCATTAATATAAAATGGTTTAACTTGTAATAACATTGTGTCATCTAATGTCGTTACCGTTGATTTCATTAATAACAATTCACTAACTGTCGGAAGAACGTAAGCAACCTTGTTTTTCTTCATAGCGAGGTAGAGTACTTCATTTTTCACTTTAGTACTTACAGTAGAACTTACAAATACTGCATCATAATTCGCGATTCTTCTTTTAATTTCCTGATAAGGTGTTTGATGATCTATAAAATCAACATGTTCTGATTTCTTTACTAATTTACTAATATTCCCTTTAATGGTCGCATACTCACTGTGACGACCAATAATGACTGCTTTTCCTTTGGAAAGTTGATTACATTTAATAACAACTGCTTTCCAAACGAATAAAGCTACAAAAATAAAAAAGTGTGACATGAAAAGAACGGATCTTGGTAATGAAAATTCACGGAATAAAAAGGAAAATGCAATTGTAACCACAAAGAAGAACGCCGAGGTTACTAACAGCTTTCGAGTTAAGTCCCAAAGGTCATACTGAACTAACCGATCTAATTCAAAGACAACAATAAAAAAGATTCCTATCAGTAAAATCCAAGGTAGTAAATTTACAAAAGAATCGATGTTACGTTGTTCAATTAATGTATAGTTTGATGCAATTTTAAATGCTGCAACGTAAGCAACAAAAATCAGAATTAAATCAACGAATACAATTGAAAATCTCAATAAACGATTCGGATTTATATTTGGCATTTTTTAAACTCCTAATTTTATAATCTACTAGGAGATAGTTTACCATATTCAATTAAACATTCAAAGATAAATAATATGTAAGAATTTGTGAAGTCATTGTTTGCCTGCTTTGGAGGATGTATATACGTGGAGAAATTAACTTAATCATTATATTTATTTTACAATCTGTTGGTTGTAATGAATAATTGCTTTTTATAAAATGTTCTTAAAAATAAAACGGGAGTGTGACGTATTGATTATAAAGCCACGAGAAGCTCCACTGGAACTTCAACTACTCCGATGTTTAAATGTTAGAATGCAGCTTTCACAAAAAGAGGTTCAACAATATGCCAATCTTGAAAAGGGCTATATTGGGGAGCAAAAGTTGGATGAATGGTTGGACCATGCGAATGATGGTCACCTTTTACTCAACGATTTATTGCTTGAAAGTAATAATACGTTCTTTCAAATTGATACATTACTAATTACTTCAAACTCAATTTTCCTCTTTGAAGTTAAAAATTACGAGGGCGACTTTTATATTGAGAATGAAACGTGGTTTACTGTAAAAAATAAAGAAATTATTAATCCCTTACTCCAATTAAAACGAAGCCAATATTTACTGCAACGAATGCTACGTGAACTCGGTGTAAATTATTCTCTTGTGCCTTATCTCATCTTCATAAATCCTCATTTCTTTCTCTACCAAGCCCCACTTAACATGCCAATTCTTTTTTATCCTCAGCTTAAAAGCTTTTTTATGGGAATTCATAAGAAATCATCAAAGTTAACTAATTCACACTTTGAATTAGCAAACCAATTATTGTCCAAACACATAAGTAAGCCCCTTTTTAGTAATTTACCTCTATATACGTTTGACCAGTTAAATAAGGGAATTCCTTGTAAGCTTTGTAATTCACTTAACACAGCTATAAAAGAGAGGGTCATGATTTGTAAAAACTGCGGTGAAAAGGAAGAGATTACAACGGCAGTAGTAAGAAATATTGAAGAATTTATGTTTCTGTTTCCTAAACAGAAAGTCACAACCACTGCAATTCAAATTTGGTGTAAAATTATTAGTTCTAAGAAAACCATACGTCGCATTCTTTCCAACCATTACAAGCCTATGGGTTACGGGAGATTTTCTTATTACATCAAACATGAGAAAATATAGATTGAACTTATTATATCCTATTAAGGAGCCGTGCTCGTTTGGAAAAGCAAATTACTGTGGTGCTGCTTTAATGTTGAAATGATGTATTGTATTTAACGCTCACAATTTTCCACTATCTTCGTGTTCATATGAAGGTCCGTCTATCTATTTAACTATTACTATGCTTTTGTGAGCTTATTGTCCTTCTACGTTCCCTCTTTTTCCTTCTGGCTCCTTTTTCGGGCTCCTTGCTCTACTCTACGTTCCCTCTTTTTGCTTCTGGCTCCTTTTTAGGGTTCCTTGCATTACTCTACCTTCCCTCTTTTTCCTTCTGGCTCCTTTTTCGGGCTCCTTGCACACAATTTTCAGTTCATAATATAGAAAAAGGAGTCTAAGTTTGACCTTAGACTCCTGCGTTTCCCCGTACTACCTATAGTTGACAATATCAAAATGTAACACTGGGTTATCTAATTCTTCATATAATGACTTAATTCGGGCTACTTGCTTAACTGCCCAACCCATATCTGTTGCATATTGAGGAAGAAAGCCGGTTGATGTAGGATAGTGGTGATTCCATCTCATTTTATACAGAGTGTTTTGACCGCGGTTAAAGTAGCTGCTAGAAATAAACTGAGCGCCTCCAATAATCGCTGCTTCTGGTGTAAACCACCCTGCTTCATAGGCATAAATAGCTCCTAATCTATAAGGATCACTATCAACTGCTCCAATCCCGTACATATTAAAAGTAGTTCTAATGTTTGTTAGGCTTGATCTATTATTATCTGATACTACTACAAGGTTACCATTACTATTTCTACCAACCTCAATTCCTCTCGCTAAACCAGAGCTACCATTCCCAGTTTCTAGCAACGCATGAGCGATTAGATAAATCTCATTTACAGAATGGCGTCTTCCAGCTTCGATAAAGGCTTGTCCTCGACCATCAAATATTCCTCGACCGGATAAGACAGTATTTAATTGAGCTGCGGAAACATCGACACTAGCATCTAAGACTAAATGTTGAAATCTGTCATTATTCGAAGGGTCTAAATATGGAACAAAATCATCCCTCTTTGCATTTCTCCATGTGCCGAACCTGATTTCATACCATCTAGTGCTTCCATTGAAAGAAGTTCCGGTAACTGTTCTCGTAATCACATACTCACTATTGAGAGAAGCTGTCCCAAAGATATGACTAGACGTATTGGCCGCTTCTCGAACGGTAGACCGACTATTTACTACCGCTACTTGAGTTGAAGATGCAAGCGAAGTATGAACATATAACTGATTTCCGTTGTAATCTATTTCATACCAACGATTACTTCCACTCGTCGTATCTCCAGTAACTTCACGAATGATTGTAAATGTTGTACCTAAACTTACGTTAGTAGCAATATTACTAGTGGTCCCTAGTCTAGGTGACGTTCTCAAGTTAACACCATCGCCAGTTATCGCCCCACGCTCTACAACGTCAACGAGACTACTGTGAATGTATGCTGGCGCAGTACGATATTTATCTGTCTGTGGTGGTGGATTTAATGTAGATTGTATATTAGCTGCTTGGTTAAGTGTAAGGTTGTATTGAGTAAAAGTTACTACCTCTCTAGACGATAATTGTTCTACTAATTCGCTTAGTTTAGCTAGCGTGACTTCATCAGCTATTCCATGGGCTTTTAACCCATTGGCTGCTTGAAACTCTCTTACTCGTTTTGCTGTAAAAGAACCATAAAGTGTATTTATAGCCATACCACCATAGCCTAGTTTTGTTAGGTTTTCTTTAAGTTCAATCGTATCATTATGACGTTTTCCCTCTTGAAGTGGACTAGACAAAATCTCATCGATCTTAGCCAGTGTAGCTAAGTCACCTCTACCATTTACCCTTAAACCATAATAAGCTTGAAATTCTCTGACCCGCTGCGCTGTAAAAGAACCATAGAAGTCATTTAGAATGATACCACCAAATCCTAATCTTGTAAGATCGCTTTTGAATGGAATAATACTCTCATGACGGCTCCCCTGTTGGAACGTACTAATTAGAACTTGATCTAATTTCTCTAACGTTGGTTCATCAGCTATTCCATGGGCTTTTAATCCGTTGGCTGCTTGGAACTCTCTTACTCTTTGAGCTGTAAACGATCCATAAAAATCACTTACAATAATCCCACCATAACCCAAACGGTTAAGTTTGTTTTTCAAATGAACAATATCATTGTGTCTCCCTCCTGTTTGGAAAGGGCTTGATAAAATTTCGTCGATTTTATTTATTGTTCTTTCATCCGCTATTCCATTGACAGGTAGTCCATAGTAGGCTTGAAATTCTCTCACTCGCTGCGCTGTAAATGAACCATAAAAATTACTTACAATAATTCCACCGAAGCCTAAGCGGTTTAAATTCTTCTTTAAATCTATGACACTCTCATGAACATCACCTATTTGAAGTGAAGATTGCACTACGCTATAAAGGACTTCATCAATCTTGTCTAATGTTAGTTGGTCTGCTATACCGTGGGCTTTTAGTCCATGATCTGCTTGGAATTCTCTTACTCTTTGTGCAGTAAATGCCCCATAGAAATCCGTAATGATAATGCCACCATAGCCTAGCCTGTTTAAGTTATGTTTTAACTGAATTGTGTCCGGGTGACGAACGCCCTCTTGAAAAGGAGTAGATAAAACTTCATCTAACTTATCTCTTGTACGACGGTCAGCTGTACCGTTAACCGGCAATCCATAATAGGCTTGAAACTCTCTCACTCGTTGGGCTGTAAATGATCCAAAGTATTCACTTAAAATTATTCCGCCGAACCCTAAACGATTTAATTTCTTTTTTAAATCTATGACACTCTCATGTGAGTCTCCTTCTTTCAAGGTAGAAGAAGATTGCACTATACTATTCAATGCTTCATCTATCTTTTCTAATGTAACACTATCAACAATGCCGTGAGCCTTTAACCCAAAATCAGCTTGAAATTCTCTGACTCGCTGGGCGGTAAATGATCCGAAGAAATCAGTAATTATAATTCCGCCGTAACCTAACTTTTCCAAGTTTTGCTTTAACTCAATTACACCATTATTTCTTTTGCCTTCTTGTAATGGGCTAGATAAAACTTCATCTATCTTATTAAATGTTCTTTCACCCGCTATTCCATCTACTGGCAACCCATAATACTCTTGAAACTCTCTTACTCGTTGGGCTGTAAACGATCCAAATTTGGTGTCTACCCGCATTCCACCAAAACCTAACTTAATTAGACTGTTTTTTAAGTCTATAACCCTCTCATGAACGTCCCCTTCTTGCAAGGTTAGTATTTCTTCTACTGAGAGTGTGCTTATGTTAAGATTTTGCTCTTCTTCATGGTTTTTTTGAATTTCTAATTCGGTGTCGATTGTTTCGTTATTACTGTCTTCTATTTGAGGTTCCTGTTCCTCTAATTCTATTACATCTGAGGAACGATCGTTAGGAGTTTCTACTAATGTGGGTTGCTCTTCTTCTATCACTTCTATGTTAGCTTCAACTTCTGAAGCTTCAATTGTTTCTACCTTTTTACTTTCTAGCGCTTCAACTGCTAGCGGACTATAACTAACAGCAGGAGATAATATAACTATCGAACTTGCTACGAGTATTTGAGACTTCTTATTCTTCACGTATATTTTTACCTCCACTGTTCGTATTTTAATTTTTATAACATAATTTTAAGTATGAAATAAAAACAATATCATTTCAAGAGGTTTTCGTTGGTATTTCGTTATTTTTTGTATTAATTTGTCACTTGACTTTCTAGTTTTAACCCATAGAAAAAAAGAAGGCCCTATTCATTAGCCTTCTTCTCACCATATCGAGATTACTTCTTTTTTAGATTGTAAGATTTTGCAATTGCTTCAGCTGTAATTTGTCCTAGCCACCTTCTATAATTGGCATCTTGTAACTTTCGATTCTCTGTTCTATTATCAATAAACATATACTCTATCAATATAGAAGGCATGTTTGAATTTCGTAAGACACTAAAATCAGCTTGTTTCATTCCTCGATCTCTTATACCAATTCTATTAATTAAGTAATTGTGTACATCACGCTGTCTTTGAATAGTCTCGTTTGAAACTTTTCCATTATGAATGTATGTTTCAAATCCGTTTGCACTGCCATTGAGCGCATTCATATGAAGACTAACAAAATAATCTGCTCCCCAATCATTGGCCATCTTCGCTCTTTCGGCAAGCTCTACAAAAGTATCGTTTGTTCTTGCTAAACGAACTTCAACACCCACATACTGTGTTCGTAATACTTCTGCTGCTCTTAATGCAATGTCAAGTACAACATCGCTTTCACGAATACCATTACTTATAGCACCTGGATCACGACCTCCATGGCCAGGGTCAATGAATATTCTAATGGTTTGATTTTTTACCGCATCCTCTATCTTTGCCAAAGTTACTTCATCAGCAATCCCGCTAACGGCTAACCTGTGACGCGCTTGAAACTCTCTTACTCGCTGAGCGGTAAAACTTCCATACAAATTATTAATTGCCATGCCACCAAAACCTAACTGTGTCAAGTTTTCTTTTAACTTTATCGTATCTCTGTGACGGACACCTTGTCTTAGTGGGCTTCTCATGATTTCTTCAATTTTGCCAAGTGTGCGTTCATCCGCTATTCCACTTACGGCTA
>NZ_JBYCKM010000011.1:0-57278 GCF_057473385.1 Alkalihalobacterium sp. TH-98
ATAAAGGCCTCTCAGTCCGTTCCGACCGTGAAATGAAGGGATTTGTCACAAATAGCGTCCTCTCAGTCCGCTTAGCAATAGTGATACTGGAATGATAAGGGTGCGCGGCGTGGATCAGCGCCGCTGTCACCTCTAGAAATAGTAAATGCAGAATTCCGCACTCATTAAGAATAAAACTAAACTGGTTAGAGCTTTTCTGCAACGGAAGCAGGGAAGCTTTTGTTTTAATATAGAGCAGTAAATTTAATATCAAAGGTAACTATTTTTTGTAGCCTATGGTAAGATACAAAAAATACCATTTGGGAGGAAGAGTATGTTTTTACATAGAGTTGATGATCTCATTTCTTTAAAAATATTAGAATTGAGGGATGCCGAGAGAATTTTTGAATTAACAGATAGATCAAGAGACTATTTACGAGAGTGGCTTCCTTGGTTGGATATGACAAAAAGCGTTCAGGATACTGAAGGATTTATTCGAATGTCTTTGAAGGGGTTTGCTGAAGGGAAAAGCTTGAATACAACTATTTTATTCAATGGCGAAATTGTGGGTATAGCAGGTTTTAATACAATAAATCAGTCTAATAAAACGGCTCAAATTGGTTATTGGATTGGTCAAGAATACCAAGGAAGCGGAATTATTACTAAAGTATCAAAGACGTTGACCGATTATGCTTTTAATCAATTAGGAATAAATAAAGTTGAAATTAGAGTTGCCGTTGAAAATAAGAAAAGCAGGGCCGTTCCAGAGAGGATAGGCTTTAAAAACGAAGGCTGCATCAGACAATCCGAATGGTTATATGACCATTATGTAGATCATATTGTGTACGGTATGTTGGCTGAAGAGTGGAATGAAAAGTTGAAGAACAAGGTTTGAATTTTAATAGTAAAGTGGCAAGGGGTTTCGGTTATTATAGGGGGAATATAGATGGAAATTGGAAAAGAATATTTGAAGGTTGTCATTGAAAGGTTTAAGAGTGTAAAACGTCTTGGAGATAAAACAATAAATCAATTGTCTGAAGAGGAAATACATTGGAGTTATAATTCTGAGTCAAATAGCATTGCAATCATCGTAAAACACATGAGCGGCAATATGATTTCAAGATGGACAGACTTTTTACATTCAGATGGAGAAAAGGAATTTAGAAACCGAGATGAAGAATTCATAGATAATATACACTCCATTTCAGAATTACATGAGGTTTGGGAACAAGGTTGGAACGTCTTAATGGAGACACTTACTAGTTTAAATGAACTTGATTTATTAAAAAAAATAGATATTCGTGGAGAAAGTCATTTAGTTATAGAGGCAATTGAAAGACAGATGGCACATTACGCCTATCATGTCGGTCAAATAGTTTATATCGGTAAACAATTAAGGAATACGAACTGGGAAAGTCTGAGTATTCCAAAAGGGAAATCTCAAGAATATTTAAAGGAAATGTTTGAGAAAAAACAAGAGAGATAGGCACCGTTTTGAAGTTTACAAAGAGATTACATCAACTGAAATTAAGATCTTGTAAAAATAAGAATAAAAGAAAATAGATTGGGGGGAGTTTGGTGGAACATCTATCACTTAAAGAACAAATTCTAGATCTGGAAAAACAATTAATGAATTATGATTATAACGAACTATATGAGCATCTAGCAGATGACTTTATTGAATACGGAAGTTTCAGGAAACATCTTTGATAAAAATGCACAGCTTGATGCAGCTAGAGAAGATCCAACTGTAACAAATTCTATAACATATACAGTAACTGATTTTAGTATAAAAATATTAGCCTCAGATGTTGTTTTAGCAACGTATCGCTCATTAAGACACAATGACAATAAATTGGTATTACGAAGTTCGATTTGGAAGAATACGCAGGGAACATGGCAAATGATATTTCACCAAGGAACACCTACTAAATAATGAGCTTTGTTGTAGTTGAAATTATGAATAAGTCTACTAGATTTATGACAATGGTGAAGCATTAAATTACATAGCAGGTTGAAGAAGCTCTTGCGACCGAAATGGAGAGATTGAAGAAGAGTGGAATAGGGTTGCTGGATTGAATAATTAAAGACGACTTTTCCCTTGCAGGATTGCTTATTTGCTAATCTAATTGCAATTAAGCGTTGTTGATGATCAATACGCATATTTTATTTACCGCGAGCCTAATTATGTGTTTTGGGACTCGCCTTTTTCAGTTAGATTGACTGCTTTTATCATAGCCTCATACAGTTTTTATTTCGTGGAAACAGCAAGGACTAAGAGTTCCCGTGTGAGGAAGAAGTTCGGTTGAAGATGGGAGTTGGTAAGGTGTTTTGTACGCCTGAAAGAAGGAATGGAATTGAAACAAAGCGCATTCCTCGTTTCATTTGAAACCTTTTGTCCATTTATTACGTAGTTGTATATGAATCTATAAAAATAGAAAGGGGTCGGGAAAGTGGAAGCGATGATTTCAGTGAACAAGATCGGAAAATATTTTAAGGACAAGAAAGTTCTTCACGAAATTTCGTTTGACGTACATAAGGGAGAGATTATGGCGATCCTTGGGCCAAATGGTGCAGGGAAATCAACGACGATTCGAAATATTATGGGGATTATGTATCCGGATGAGGGAGATATTTCATTTCGCCAGCATCAGGGTGTTCCACGGAATAAAATTGGTTATTTACCTGAAGAACGAGGATTATATAAAAATGTAAAGGTCATGGATATCCTTTTATATTTGGCCGATCTAAAAGATTACCCGCTAAAAAAAGCCAAGCAGCGCGCATTAGAATACTTGAAAAAATTTGATCTTGAAGGAAAAGAGGATGTGTTAGTAGAAGAGCTTTCAAAAGGGATGGGGCAAAAGGTACAATTTATTGCTTCAATCCTTCATGAGCCTGAACTCTTAATTTTAGATGAGCCATTCTCAGGATTGGACCCGGTAAGTCAGGAGTTATTTAAAGACGAAATTCGTCAATTAGCCAAACAAGGAACGGCGATCTTATTATCATCCCATCAAATGAATTTAGTAGAAGAAATGGCCGATCGGTTGTTTATGATTTATAAAGGGCAAAAAGTCATCTATGGCACGATGGATGAGGTGAAAATGGAGTATGCTAACTTCAAATGTACGATTAGAGGTCATAATGAGCGTTCGGTGTTAGAAGGGCTACCAGATGTGGAACGGATTAAGCAAAGTGATAATACGTCGATTCTCTATTTATCTAAAAATGTTCATCCAGCAACGTGGCTAAAAAACTTACCAGATGACGTGTCTATTCAAGAATTAATCTTTGATCGAATTACACTTCATGAAATCTTTATTGATGTGGCCAATGGGAAAAATTTAATGATGGAGGCAGGTGAGATGGATGCATAACACGTGGAAGGTTGCTAGATGGGAGATCAAAAGAAACATGAAAAATAAAACCTATTTAATTGGGTTATTATCTACTCCGATTATTTTTATTGCCTTTATGTTTTTAGGGAGCTTATTTGGTAGTTCAAGTACATACGATGAAAGAATGACTCATGTTTTGGTCAATGATCAAGTGGGAATTTTCACTGAACTAGAAGCAGTAGCAAGTGAGAGTGAATTAAATTGGGACATGGCTCAAACGGACGTGAAAGAAGCAGAGGTGTTAGAGGAATTAACGAATAGAGAAGACACGGCCTTTATATTTATTAATGAACAAGGAATTAATGAAGGTGTGGTCTCTGTTTATACGAGTGAAGAAATCGATGTATTCTTTCATAATCAGCTTCAAGTTTTAGCCGCGCCAATTCAAGCTAAACAATTGGAAACGCTAGATTTGTCTGTAGAAGAGTTAGCCCCTTTTTTACGTGGTGTCACATTTATGGATGAAACGATTGCGGAAGAAGAATTCGGAGCAACGGAAGGCGAAGAACTAGGAGCCGCTGATAGTGGGAATTTCATTGAACGGCTCGTGCCTGGAGCATTTGCTGGATTTATCATGATTTCCATCGTATTTACAGGTATGGCGATTTTCCAAAGTGCCTCTCAGGAGAAGAAGGATAAACTGGCTGAGATTATTTTATCCTCTTTAACACCTTCTGAATTAATGCAAGGAAAAATTGTAGGCTATTTCGTCTTAGGTGTCATTCAGTCCATCGTTTCAATTATTGTTATCCTACCATTCTTAATTGGAAGATTTGATTTACCAATACTAGAATATTTATTCGTACCGGAATTAGTGGTGTTACTTACGGTTGCGGTACTTGGCTTCTTGTTGTTTGCTGCCATTTTTGTAGGAATTGGCGCGACGATGGAAGACATTGGGACAGCAGGCAATTTCCAAGGGATGGTTATGATGTTGCCATTTTCACCGGCGATCTTTATTGGTCCTATTCTAAACGACCCGAGTGGCTTATTTGCTCAAATTGGTAGCTACATCCCTTTTACTAGCCCTGGGGTACTCATTCTGCGCTTGACTTTATTAGAAGAGTGGCCATGGATAGAAGTAATCATCGCCATTGTAATTTTAATTTTGAGTGTTTGGTTCTTTATGAAGCTAGCAGGAAAAATCTTCAAAGTCGGTATTTTACTGTACGGCAAAAATGCAACGCCAGGCGAAATTATTAAATGGTTGCGTGTATAGTATTAAATCATGGCTTCAAAGCGCTGAGGAAAAGGAACTGTCAAAAGCAGTTCTCCTTTTCTTTTATGCAATAGGGGTCAGGTGCGTTATTTTTTCGAGTACCGTTTGTTATTAAGGTTATAGTTGTTCTTTAGGAGGTGTTTGAATGAAAATCCTTGAAAAGGTTATAACAGCGATACTTTCTGGAATAGTATTTTCATTAGGTTTAGCGTTCTTGAACAGTTCGATGGAGTATTTTATAGTCTACTTGATGTTTTCTGGATCTATTTTTTTAACTGTTGGTATTCTTTTTTCAATACTAGCCGATGTTATCTTAAAAAACACTAAAGCAAACAAGTATCTACTTTCCCTTGTCATATATGGGATTGGAGGGGTTATTGTTAATATTCTCTTTTATATAGAACTCTATAATGAAGGGTTTGTAGTTGAAACTCTTAGTATGATGTTACTTGGTATAATAGCCTCTTTATTATTTTTACATATATTGCTAGTTACAAAGAAGATTTTAAAGCATCTAGTTGGTTAAAAGCAAAATCCTTTTTTCAGTAAGGCTGCGATCGTCCAAGATGATCATCGTTTCTTTTTGTTGAAGTTATTGGGAGCAGAATACTGGAACAGTAGCAGTAATGCTTTTCTTGAAATATTGAAGTAAAGTAGTTGTAGAAAAGGAGGGGGTTATTTGAGGAAAATTCTACCTTTCTTGTTATTAGTTACTTTGTTAATGATGGGATGGAGTGACGGTACAGATATTGAAAATACAAATAATAATGGAAATAAAGAGGAAATTTCGAATACAAATAATTCCTTATTCGGTATATCCGATGATAAAGTCCTCAGTGGAGAGGTTATCAAAAAAAGCAGGAAAGAAATTACTCTAGAAATAACCAGCGATTCCATTATTTCTGCTGGTACAATCATGGTTATCGTTGAAGATAAAAGTATGTTGGCTGACATAACAAAAGGACAGAAAGTGAACGTGTGGTATGACTATATTAGAGAGTCCAACCCTCCACAAACTAGAGGATTAAAAATTGAAAGGAATAATTCGTAACTCTTTTATTCAACAAAGTTCCATAGCTTTATAAAAGGCAATCGCTGTTCTACTAACGAAGCAGGTCCTTTAATAGCTTAAATGGTTCGTGATGAAAAAAGAAGGGGGATTGGCTTGTTTACTAAAAAGAATGTTGTAATCATAATTTTAACCATTTTCTTCTTGGGAATGGTCTCGATTCCTTTTGCATTTATTTATGTCCTTAATAATGGGAATCCTTATCACAAGTACCTTGTAAATAAATATATTCCTTCACATTTAGAAGAAATGGGTTATAGTGACGAGGATATATTGAAACAATCGTATATGGAAACAAAACATACTATTAATAATAGTGTGTATCATGGTCATTACAAAGTGATTTTCAAAGATGAACCTCAATTGGAATACCTGTATGGGGTGACAAAAAGAGGGAAAAATGTTGTACAATTTTATGAAAAAGAAACATTGATTACGAGTAATACATATGCAGAAATGACGACAGAAAAAACCAATCACAGTGAAAAAAGTTGTATAGGCTATTTAGATAACAGATAAAACTATGATATTCAAGTAACGGGCAGATTAGTTGAGGAGCTGTTGCAAATGGCAGTTCCTATTGTTATAGCAAGAGGATAAATACTAAAGTTGGTGATTATGTCTATGTCAGAATGGCTGCAAGGCGGTCCTTTTCTTGAAGTAAGTTTTTTAATGGAGATAAGAGAAGATAAGAAGAAACTCATTAATTCAGTATTGAACAATCTATCATTTCTCCCAGAAAAGATCGAAATAGTGGATGAGAATATAGTTGAAAAGCTAGATGAATTTCTTAAAGGGGAACCGTATGATGAGGCTGACCCCGAAACACCAATTATGCACTCATTAAAAACACATTTGTACGTTCATCTAACTAGAAGACGAAAAGCAACCTTGCAAATAGAAAAAGTTTCTTCTAATAGTCTATTGGTGAATTTTTGGTTCTATGGCTCAACCTCTGATGCTAAGGAATGGGGACAAATTGGTATTAACGAAGAGGAATATGTAGATTTTACAAACCTGCTTATCCATTTATTTTCGGTTTATCGTTTTAAAGTTGGCGGGATTGGGGTTGAGGTAAATGTCCTTGATTTATTTAATTGCACTGAAACGTATCCAAACGAGTGTTACCGATTTGAAAACATGTTACCTAACCATGTCCTACAAAATAGTTCCCATTTCATACAACTGATCTGGAATGAAAATTACAAAAAACTAAGCAATATCCGATTTAATTATAGGAGACTTAATGACGAAGGCGTTCTGATTTATTTAAGCAGTTTTACAGATTAGTATGTTAAGCTAAGCCAGGCGAGCAGTCACCAAGACTTATGCCTTAACTAATGAGATGAATAATAAGCTGTACTTGTCCTTGTTGTGTATATAAGACATTAAATGAGGAGCCAACAGGATCTTTTTAGCATTCTCGTCTATCTTTCTCACAAATTCAATATAATCCTCAGGGCACGATATGCTAATAAAGTTTTATTTGTGCAGTATGAAACGTAACGCCGAGCCCATCCTATAGATAGGAGGGACTTGATGATGAAAAACATAGATTTTCGTTTTATACAAACAAATGGTATTTCCTTACATATAGCTGTTGCAGGTCCAGTGGAAGGTCCTCTCGTTATTCTGCTACACGGTTTTCCTGAGTTTTGGTATGGATGGAAGAAGCAAATCAGTACATTGGCAGAAGCGGGCTATCGTGTCATTGTTCCTGATCAGCGGGGCTATAATTTAAGCGAGAAGCCGACGAACGTGGAGGAGTATACGATCGATAAACTAAGGGATGATGTGATGGGCTTGATCGAGTTTTTTGGCAGTGAAAAGGCTACGATCATCGGCCATGACTGGGGAGCCTTAGTGGCATGGCATTTAGCATCAACACGGGCGTCCTACGTGGAAAAGGTCATCCCAATCAATGTACCTCATCCGGCTGTATTTATGAGGAATGTGGTGAAGCACCCGACCCAGATGTTTCGGAGTTCTTACATTTTATTTTTTCAAACACCGAAGATTCCGGAAAAGCTTCTATCGGCTAACCACTATAAGGCTATGAAAAATATGATGCGTATCTCCTCTAATACCGGGGCTTTCACACACGAGGATCTTCAGCAATACGAAGCTGCGTGGTCCAAACGAAATGCCTTGACGAGTATGCTCAATTGGTACCGAGCAATGAGAGCGGGCACTATGGGACAAATATCGAATGAAGCAGTGACAGTACCTGTTCGAATGATTTGGGGAAGAAAAGATCACTTCTTATCATTAATGCTTGCAAAAGAAAGTATGAAACTGTGCAGAGACGGTAAATTGACAATGGTTCAAGAAGCGACGCACTGGATTCACCATGAACAGCCAGACGTACTAAACAAGCTAATATTGAATGCAATAAATGAGGCCTAACAAAGCATGGGGAACTGTCTCCATGCTTCATTTTTATTATAGATTTATAAATGTGGATATTTTAGGTATTTGAATATAAAAGTAATCTCTTTTCAAAGCTCTTCCAATATAATTGAGGTAAAGATCGAGATAAAAAGGGGGAGATAAATATGAAAAAAAAGATTAAGTTTCTGTTGTTTTCACTAATGGTTATGCTTTTATTAAGTGGGTGTAGTTCAAATGCTACAGATACGAATGAAGATATTTTTCAATATAAAAATTCGTTTGTCGGTGATAACAATGCAGTTGGAAACATTGCTAATCAGTTACCTGCAGCAGGGTATTTAAACGGTTTTGAACTGAAAACTGGCGAAGAACCGTATGGAATAATTCTGAATTATGATGGCTTAGATTCAGACCAAGAGTACCGAGAAACTGTTATACACAATGCAACTTTTTTATTTACGTTAGTACAAAATGTCGATTGGATCACATTTAATTCGGATATAGACGAATATACAATTACGAAAGAACAACTGGAAGAGTGGTATGGTAAAGAATTAAGTGAAATCCAAAACGAAGATGAACTAAGAGAACTGATAGAAGAAAACTTAGAAGACACAAATAAAATGAATCACTTATTCTAGAACGGAGAGCGTTAATTCAGTAGAATTAACGCTTTTCTGTTGGAATTTTAGTAATTGAACCTTTAAGTCATAAAGGGCAAACTGTTTTTGAGGTTTTTGCAACCTGGGAGCAAGGGAATGCCAGTTATTCTTTTTTATTAGATATTGAATAGGTGGTATCTGATGAAAAAGAACAAGTGATGAGAGCGTTGGTCATTTAAAGTGTATAATTTAAAGTCGTTCGGTTATCCTTCTGATAGAGTAACGATAAGGCGGTAAAAAAATGACTATACTTGAGATGGTTATCCGAACGACAGTTGGTTTCATTATTCTTTATATTCTTTGTCGTCTTCTTAATAAAAAGCTCATTGCGCAAATGACTTTTTTTGATTTTGTTGCTGGCATTACGATCGGTTCCGTCGTCGCGAGCTCCATGTTAATGAAAGATGTTCCCGTTTTAATTGGGATGGTTGGTTTAATCTTATTCTGCTTTTATACCTTTTTAAGCAGTGTAGGGGCCATTAAATCTTTTCTTGGCAGGAAAGTGTTAGAGGATGAGCCGACGTACTTAATCAAAAATGGGGAGATTTATGAAGAGGGACTAAAAAAAGTGAGACTTACGGTGGACGCGCTGCTAACGGGTTTGCGAAAGCAAGGCTTTTTTTACATTGATCAAGTGGAGACGGCCTATCTAGAAACAGATGGAACGATTACGGCTTTGGCCAAACCTCCTTATTTAAATGCGATGCAAAAAGACGTACTAAATATACAAGTAAGTCGTGGAGTTTCACAAGCTTTTATAATTGATGGGAATGTGTTATCCAGTAGTTTAAAGCTGCTAGGAAAGGACATGACGTGGGTTCGCCAGGTTTTACAAACTTATAATGTAGCCAATGTAGAAGACGTTTTCTTTGCACAAATAGACGAACTGGGGAATGTATACATTGATGTGAGGGATGATCTGCCTAATAAAGATCAAAAATAAAGGTCGAATAGGACGGTAAAAAGGGAAAGTGAGCACTTTGTAGTACACATCTTAAAACAACTTCTCCATTGCTCAAAGTAGGATGGGCTTACCACATAGCCAGAAATTACAATAAAATTTTGTACCCAATCTTGAGCAAAAGCCTAAACAATCGGGCATTTGTTTACATACTCTAGGAGGGAAAGTTAATAAAAAAGGAGTTGTTAAAGAATGGGTGCAGTAGCTGGATATGGTGGTGGCTTTGCTTTATTGGTCGTATTATTTATCCTAATCATTATTATCGGGGCAAGTTGGGTTGGAGCCGGTAAAGGAGTAGGATATGGTGCAGCACCAGGAATGGGCTATGGAGTTGGCGGATTTTACTAATTAGTCAAAGGCTAGGCATTCAATAAAAAAGTAAGGGGAGAAAAGCACTCAAGGCAGAGTGCTTTTTTTCTCTTGTGTCTATAGTTATCCACTAGCCACGTTTATATAGGGATTGCTTAAAGTTAAACGAAAAGGAAAATTGTGTTAAAATGGATGGGACATAGGGGGCATATAAAATGAAAACTATGATGTTACTTCTACTTTGTAGTAGTTTCCTAATTTCAGCATGTAGCGGCCAGGAAAAAACAGCGGTGACTGAAGTTTTGGATCGAGACTTTGAAGCACTGCTCATTAGTAAAATTTATGAGGTTGAATCACCTTTTCAGGAAGGAGCAACAGCTGCAGTTGATGAAATAATTGAAGAGCCAAAACGAATAAATGCTGTTAAAAAGATCCTAAGTGACGTCCCGTTTGAACCCATTGCAAAAGAGCAAGTCGTTGAAGAAGAACTACATGTACGTTCTGAGTATACTGTCATTTTTATTGAAGACCTGTCGGCTTCCGCCGGTCCAGTCGATACGGGATTTTGGATTTCTGAAGAAGGGTTTATCGTAAATCCGACTCGGGAAGAAACGTATTATATTCATCGTGATGTTGGTCGGTTATTTGAAGAAATTTTAGAAGTGTTAGAAGTGGAATTGGTTGTTCCGTCTGAATAGGTTTAAATCATTACACATCTAGGTCTCGGCCCATGAAATTACATAACTATTAAAATTTTTAAAGGAGTGCTGTATATATGCTGAAAAATCAAACGGCGATTGTAACTGGTGGAACGAGAGGGATTGGAGCAGGCATCGTGAAGCTGCTTTTAACCGAAGGAGTTAGAACCATTGTATTGGCGAAAAACGAAGAGTCAATCACTAACCTCAAAGAAACAATGGGTGATCTAGGAGAATTAGAGGTTTATCAATGTGATATTACTTCAAGCGAACAAGTGGCAGCAGTCGTTGAAAAAGTTGATGAAAAGTATGGCCGAATTGATACGTTAGTGAATAATGCCGGTGTCGGGGTGTGGAAGCCATTTGAAGAAATGACGGAAGAAGATTGGGATAGCCAATTAGATACGAATTTAAAAGGGGCTTTTTTATGCAGCCAAGCGGTTTATAAAAAGATGATAGAGGGCGGAGGTGGACAGATTGTCAATATTGCATCTGATCTTGCCTACAATACGACCGAAAAGGCGTCCGCCTATTGCGCAAGTAAATGGGGGCTGCTCGGTTTGTCTCATACGATGAATAAAGAAGGAAAGAAACATGGTATCCGTGTAACAACGGTTTCGCCCGGTTTAGTTCAAACGGATTTTGGCGGGGTGCCTGCAGCGAAAAAGACATCCGGCTTAACCGTGGAAACGGTAGCCGAACAAGTCGTATCAGTCATTAAAACGGGGAAAGATGCGGGGCAAGTAGAGGTTATCATTAGGCCGTAAATGAGTGCTGTCATAGGGTGTAGCAGTGATTCTATGTAATGGGGTTAATCTCAATAAAAAGTTTGTTTATGCTGCTAATTCAGCATTAAACTACGAAAGGCGAGTGTGTAACTCGCCTTATGCCTTGTTATTTGAATCTGCGATGTCCATTAGTTTTACAGTTGTACGAATCGTAAATTTAGCGGCAGCTATTGTAATCAAAGAATGAATACCTGTCCACCCTTTACTATACTTAATCAGTTTCGTATTTCTTTCAAAAAATACTTCTAATATGGCTTGAGGCATAGCAAAGAGCCAAACTTTCCAAAAAGCCCTTATCCAATTATCTTTTAAAGTATTTCTACAATACCAAATAGTTATCGTTGAACATAAAAAATAATCATAAATGATGCTGCTTTTAAAAATGGATGGAAACAGCCTAACTGGATATTTTAAAATACCCTTTGAAGCTAAAGTTGGGGCTATAAATGTGTTGGCATAGGAATTAAGAAAAAAACACAATAACCACTTTCTATATTCTTTACCAATGATTGATATGGGAGTAATGACAAGAACAAGAGCAACTAAAATTTTTAAGATGTTTTTTTCAAGTGTATTGAACATACGACCATCCATTCTTTGAATTAATAATGTGAAGAACATTCTTCTGCTTTTTATTGTTTGCGCTTGCAAATGGATTTATGTATTTGGATTGTACATAAAAGTATTTGGTCTGATATCATTAAAAGCATTCAAAAATCTTAGGAACAAGTCGTTTTAAAAAACCTTTAGAAGCGCGGTGACTCCAATTGAGTGATCGCTTTTTAAATTTTATAATTAAGTATAATATTCCATCTCCATCACACAATAGTTAGACCAATAACTATGGTATAGAAACAATAATGACTGAAGCAGGTGATCGAGATGGATACAAGCTGGTTTTCAATTATACCGTTTTTAGTCGTCATTCCGGTAGCAATCTACACCAAACAAGTACTACCAGCCTTATTCTTAGGTTTATTAGTTGGATCCTATCTAATGGAACCTACGATTATCGGCGGTATTCAAACATTATTCGTTTACGTGGTACAAGCACTCATTGATCCCAATAATATTAAAATTATTGTGTTTCTTTATGCGTTCTCCGGCTTAGTTGGAATGATTAAGATGACAGGTGGAATTCGAGGTTTTGTAGAAAAAGCTGCTGAAAGAATCCAAACGCGGAAACAAGCGTTACTTTTAACGTATGTGTCTACGATTGGTACGTTTGCAGCGCCGACTTTTCGCTTTGTCACGATTGCGCCGATCATGAGGGCGTTACTGAAAAAAATAAAAATGACAACAGCAGAGCTTGGGTTTGTCATTGAGACGACGGCAACTCCAGTTATCGTCTTAATTCCTGTCGCTACAGCGTTTGTCGGTTATATGGTGTCCATTATCCAGATTGCAACTGAAAATCAAGGAGTGAATGTTGATCCTTACTCGTTATTCATTCAAAGTATTCCGTTTAATTTCTTTTCCATTGTCACGATACTCTTAGGGATTTACTTGAGCTTTTTTCACCATTCAAAAAAGAAATCAGACGCACCAACACAAATTGATGAAAAAGCAGCAGATGACAATAATGATGATTGGCATGATTGTCACCCGGCGGTGGCCAATGAGTTACCGATCAAACCGATGAATTTACTGATACCTTTAGTACTAGTGATCAGTCTAACGTTATTTCTCACGTGGTGGGATGGCTCTCAAAAAGGCTATGACTTCTTTGAAGCTTTTATTAAAGCAGAAGTACTGGATGCGATGGTGATCGCGCTCCTTATTACTGTATTAGTGTCGATGGCCTTTTACTTACTGCAACGATTTAAGTTGGACCGGCTGATCGCTGGCTTTATGGAAGGCGGCAATGAATTAATGTCGGTCATTTTGTTATTATCCGTTGTCTGGGGGCTGTCTTCGATTACGGATGACTTAGGATTTTCAGCTTTTGTAACGGCTCATTCGGGGTGGATCCCGCAAATGTTTATTGCACCACTCATCTTTATTTTTGGAGCTGCCGTTTCGTATTTTATCGGTTCGGCTTGGGGGACATGGGGGATCTTAATGCCTCTAGGAATTTCACTTGCGATTGTAGGAGATGTTTCATTGCCTTTAGTCGTAGGTGCGGTGTTCGCTAGTGGTGCGTTCGGCGCATTTGCCTCACCACTAAGTGATGATACGAATACGATCGCCAAAATCTTGAACCTCTCCGTTATTGAATATGCCAAATACAAGTTGAAGCCGGCTTTGATTGCTGCGGCCATTACCGTTGTCCTTTATTCGGTCGTTACTTTTCTGTATTAGGCGCTTCTTTGCAGCCTGAAGCTTTTGTGGGACAGTCCTACCTAAGATTAATGTGGTGGGACTTTCTCGCAGGCTAAGGGATGTTCACCCTTCGGAGCTTTGGCACTGTTGAGTGTGATTGATTAGCGGATTTCCCTTTAGTCCACACCAAAGCGGGAGAATGGCTGACCGGATCTCCTAATATCTTCCTCTATCGCACACGAAAACGAGTGATTTATTGACGGTTTCTCCTAATATCTTCCTCTACTGCACACGAAAGCGAGTGATTCATTGACGGTTTCTCCTAATATCTTCCTCTGCTGCACACGAAAGCAAGTGATACGTTGACGAGTTCTCCTAATAATTTCCTCTACCGCACACGAAAGCGAGTGATACGTTGACGAGTTCTCCTAATAATTTCCTCTACCGCACACGAAAGCAAGTGATGCATTGACGAGTTCTCCTAGTATTTTCCTCTCTCGCACACTAAAGCAAGCCAATCGTTGACAGGTTCTCCTAAATCTTTCCTCCAATGCACACGAAAGCGAGGGAATGAATAATAGCTTCTCCTAATTTTATCTCCAGAGTACTTCAATCCGTCCGATTAATTTAGTATTAATCTTAATTTCCACTCCAGATGCACCCATCCATGTTGTTCAGTTGCATAAATTAAGATATCGTAAGTAGTGTATCTTTAACGAACTAATCTGCAATGGGAGGGATCTAGATGAGGTGCGGCGCAAAATGCTTTCTTGTTGAGATCGAGCTGAGGGGAGAAACACAAATAAAGTCAGTCATGGCGAGAACCCCGGTGGACGCAAGAAAAACCATTCGAAGTGAATACGGAAAAGAGACTGTGATCTTATCGGTGATCGAAGAGAAGAAGTAGGACAGGCTTAAAATTTTGTTGTAAGCGCTATAAAACATGCATGATCAGAAAGGTGTAACGAGAATACAAGGGAAAGTGAAGTTCTCAAAAAAATTGCGTCCAGGTTGTATTTTGTATAGCTAAAAATCATATTGGAACTTATAATTGACTATGATGAGAATGTAGAGAGTTCTCACTATAACTAGATTGTAAAAAATTTATAATTATCATATAATAGTAGATATTTGACTCAATAAAAAGTATGCAGCATGAGAATGGTTATGACGAGACAGAAAAGGTGTGTGACTAGGTCGCACTTTGCTGGTGTGACAGCCTTACACCTTTTCTACAAATTCTAGGGGAAAAGGTTGGTAAAAATGACGACAAATGGGGAAATCAAAACAGACGTTATTTTAATTGGCGCCGGTATTATGAGTGCGACTTTAGGTACACTATTAAAAGAGTTGGTACCGGAATGGGAAATTACAGTTTTAGAGAAATTGGATAAAGCTGGAGAGGAAAGCTCAAACGAATGGAATAACGCAGGTACGGGACATGCGGCACTGTGCGAGCTGAATTATACAGCTGAAAAGCCGGATGGAACTGTGGATATTAGTAAAGCGATTAATATCAACGAACAGTTTCAAGTTTCAATGCAATTTTGGTCTTATCTTGTAAAAAATAAATTGATTACTAATCCAGAAGACTTTATTATGCGGTTACCGCATATGAGTATGGTCCAAGGAGAAGATAATGTAAAGTTTTTAAAAAATCGTTTTCAAGCGCTTTCAAAAAACCCTTTATTTGATGGTATGGAATACTCCGAAGATCCAAAAAAACTAATGGAATGGATTCCGTTGATTATGCAAGGTCGTACATCGAATGAGCCTATTGCTGCAACTAAAATTGACTCAGGAACGGATGTTAATTTCGGTGCGTTAACACGCATGTTAATTAATCACTTAGAAAGCAAAAATGTTAATATCAACTACAAACACACGGTTGAGGATATTAAACGTAATAGTGAAGGCTTATGGGAAGTAAAAGTACATGACCATAGCATCGGTGAAATCTATCGCTACACTTCAAAATTCGTCTTTATCGGCGGAGGCGGTGGAAGCCTTCATTTACTACAAAAATCGGGTATACCAGAAGGAAGAAATATTGGTGGTTTCCCGGTAAGTGGAATTTTTATGGCTTGTAAAAATCCGGATGTTATTGAGCAGCATCATGCAAAAGTATACGGTAAAGCGAAAGTAGGAGCTCCACCAATGTCTGTTCCGCATCTGGATACAAGATATATCGATAATAAAAAAGCGTTACTATTTGGGCCGTTTGCTGGTTTCTCACCAAAGTTCTTAAAAACAGGTTCAATGTTCGATTTAGTAACGTCCGTAAAACCGAATAATGTCTTAACGATGTTAGCGGCAGGCGCAAAAGAAATGTCATTGACAAAGTATTTAATTCAACAAGTGATGCTGTCAAAAGAACAACGTATGGAAGAGTTACGTGAATTTATCCCGAACGCTAAAAGTGAGGATTGGGAATTAGTCGTAGCAGGCCAACGTGTTCAAGTCATTAAAGATACGGAAGCAGGCGGAATGGGTACGCTTCAATTTGGAACTGAAGTTATTACGGCTTCGGATGGCTCAATTGCTGCATTACTAGGAGCTTCACCAGGTGCGTCTACTGCTGTACACGTAATGCTTGAAGTTATGCAAAAATGCTTCCCAGAGCAAATCAACGAGTGGGAACCAAAAATTAAAGAGATGATCCCTTCTTATGGCGTCTCTCTCATGAATAATCCAAAGTTACTAAAAGAAATCCATAAATCAACGGCGGAAATTCTGGGTTTAGCCGAAAAAGAGCTAATCTTAAATTAAGATTACGCTCAAGGGATAAAAGTAATGTACTCATAGATTGAGAGTACATCATAAATACCGAATTTCAAATTAGAAACTGAACCTTTGATCTTCTTTAGATCGAAGGTTCTTTTTTTATCGTGCCTGAAGTTCTGCTAGGGTTTAAGCTTATTTTTTTCCTTCGATCTAAGTCGTTTACGAGCAGAATTTTGTTCGGAAGTAATGGGATAATGGTTTAACGCTTTTCCTAGACCGTATTGCGGCATATTTCCATAAATAGACTCGTATTCTCCACTTTTTAGCTGATACGTTTCATGATATATACCAACTGCCTCATTGTTCCCAATCTTTTTATTAAAATTCTCCCAAGCTTTCATATGCTTCTCACTACTAGCATAGGCAAGCAAATCTTCCACGGATCTCCAATATTGAATCATCGCAGTCGTCCTTAATCCGAAATAGCTTTCCATCGATAAAAAACCTAAAGTATCCTTATTGGTGTAGAGCTCTTTAATCATTCCTGGCATCGCGTTAAAAACGGGCACCCACTTATGCAAAGCCAATGGTTTGTTAATTCTCATTCCAATAATAAAAACGACGATATCTTCTGTATTTTCAGTTGTATAACGCCCAGTAAAAATAGGACTAGCCATTAGAGTCCCTCCTTAGTTACAAGTTTTTCAAGTGTCGCATTACACCACTCTAATGCGGCCTCAGTCACTCGCTTTCCATAATCTAACGTGATCAACCAATACTTTGCATCTTCTTCGTTATCATGGTGGTTCAAAATTGAATATTCGATTGTTACATATGTTTCGTAACGTTCTTCTAATTTTTGTTTGTAATTTTTGATCAGCAATCGCGACTGTTCTTCGGTTTGATACTGCCCAAAAAACAATTTCAACAATATTTCATTTCGCTCCATAGGAAGTTGTTCGATCGGTTGCTCCAACCAGTCTTTTAACGTCTCCATTCCTTTTGACGTGAGGTAATATTCTTGTCGATCTGGCTTTCCTTGATTAGAAACCGTTTGAACTTCGGCTAATCCTTCTTGAACAATGAGTTTCAAAGTTGGATAGATTTGTCCATAACTGATCTTCCAGAAATGGTTTAAGCTATTATCCATTAATTGTTTAATCGCGTAACCCGTATTACAACCGGTAGTTAAGATACCTAAAATCGCATATGTTGTATGATTAAAATTTTTCAATGTCATCACCTATCTAAAAGATATATATCATTTAGATATATAATAACGAATGTTGGAAATAATTACAAGAGGTGTTTTCTGAAAAAGGAAGATGAGGATTTAAAGTAGGAAAAAAAACTTTAGCTGAACCAAGTTTTGGTTATGGAGAACTTTTAATAAAATTTAGTCCAAAGAGATATATGGAAAAAAATAGTCCAACCATTGGGGAAGTGATGTTAAGATAAAGAAGAGTTTACTTCAAAAAAAGGGTATTCAATACCGGGTCAGGAGTGTTTCATTTGAAAAATTTTATATTATTGTTAGTTTGTTTTTCTTTGCTTGCAGGCTGTTCCAATTTAGAGAAAGCTAAGGAAATTAGGGTTCTTGGTCAAATGAAGCCTGATCATGAAAGCCACCATCATTTATATGCGTTTTGGAGTGTTATTCCTGATGAAAATTGGGAAGAGACCGAAACGGACGAAGAGCTTAGAAGACAGTTTGAACTCTACTTTTCCTTTGATGTTCCAGTGGGAAAACTACGTGTAATTTCATATCTGTTTGCTGATTCTGGTCACTTTAAAGATTATGTTGAAGTATTAGATATAGAGGAATTCCCAACTTTTATTATATTGGATCATGAAGGAATAGTATTAAGGACCACTAATGTAAATGAACTTTTAGATTTTATTCATGCTTTACCGGATACGGAGTACGATGAGTAATTGGGAGTTGGTACTGCGATTATTTTTACGAGAGGTGATTTGTGATGTCGGAATTGAAAATACAACCTTATAAAATGGTTTTTGGCTGGGAAAATGACAACGGAATTGGCGAGAAGCTAATCCAACAAATTTTAATAGGGGAAAAAACAGCTACTTGCGCCCCAAAAGAAGAGTATTCAGAAGATGAGTTAGAGGAAATGTTCGAGCCAGTTGGTAAAGTATTCACTGTGTTTGATAAAGAAGGGAATGCTAGATGTAATGTTAAATTAAAGGAAGTATTTGAAACAACATTTGGAAATCCAGATCTACGACTAGTACGAGGAGAAGGAAACGGGGAGGACATTAAAACGTTTCAAGAGGAACATAAAGCTGCTTGGCAAAATATTGGGATCGAATTAAAAGAGGAGACCGTATTAGTTGTTGAGTTGTTTGAGTTGGCAGACGGGGTATTATAACGTAAAAGGCAGGTCAGTTCTTCGATTTTGAGAGGGGCTCTTTTACTTATCAGAACGGATAGAAATTAGTTCAAAATAAACCAGAAAAGGGAATTTTCATCCAATACATGATTACATATGTTACGATTGATAGAAGAAAGAAGGATTATAATTTCATCCAGACGGGTTCAGGGGGAGAGGTATGCTAAAAATATTGAGACTGTTTTTGTCTATCGTAGTGGTCGTATTAGCAGGTTTTATGTTACTAACTCAAAACTTTGCGTTTATGTCTTATCTAATGCTGCTATTAGGTGCTTCTGTATTACTGACGGGAGTCTTAGAACTTAAAAAAGATAAATATGCCTTTATGGGTTATTTGAATATTTTTGCTGCATTGTTTGCTTTTTATGTTTCAATTCAAGGCTTTTTATTAGGTTAAAGGTGCGGCTCCTCTTTTGGCTAAGTGATGTTTAGTTACTAATAAAACGAAGATTTAAATTGGTCAGTATAAGCGCAGAAGATCTGCGCTTTTTTTGCGTGCACTATTAATCATGAGTCAGTCGATTTATATTCACACCTCCTCTCATTATAAAAATTGAGGATAATTATTCTTTTCCAATCCAATTAATTTTTTACAAAAAGGAGATAATAGATGAAGTATGTGAACGCCGGACAACTGCGGACAAATACAGCGACGCACGGAATGTTTATTTCAAAGAAAATTTCTCCATCAAGTTACGTTAATAACGACCGCAAATGATATATGAAGTGTTTATTAATACTTTTAACCTTCAAAAGAGGTGTTAACATGAAGAAGCCAAAAACCGATAAGCTATTAAAAGGATTGCTTAGTTCTAGTGTGGCGTTTGTAGGATTGACGGCTTGTTCGCCTGGACTGCCGGATGAATTGTTTACCACACCAGCTGAGCCTGATCCTCGTGCTCAACCGGATCCTAACCTGTTGCCATCGCCCGAGGAGGCGGATTGTGATACGTGGACGTGGGACGAAGAAGCTGAAGGCTACCAATGTGTGGAAGAGGGCAATGTGCGCTATGGCCATTATTACTATGGAGGGATGTGGTTCCCGACTATGGCAGCCTTCTTAGCTGGGAGAGCATCAGCAGGAGGAGGCACACGGACGAGACAGCCTGCCGTAACACCACCGCGTACGGATGGCAATGTGAATCAACCTACTCAACCAAGAAATCCAGAGGCAACTAATCCTCGTTCAGGTATGGGTGGAGGAGGTCGCTTCGGCGGCTAAGAGGCAAAACTTTTACACAAATATCTTGTACGTTGAAACTATGTTACAGAAACTGAAAAAAGATGCTCGCGTTTGAAGTGTATTAATAAAAAATGCAAGTGGATTCGGAAACTGTTTCAGTGCACAAATTACGGATTAATCTATTATATTTCTTACCTTTCGGGGTGAAAGGAGAACGACATGGATTTGAGCTATTATCTTCAAACATTGGACCACTTTTTGATTTATTTAGCAGTATCGCTCGTTTTATTTATCATGGGAACGTATATTTTTAAGTGGATCACACCCTATTCGGAGCGCGATCAAATTCGAAGCGGTAACTCGGCGGTGGCCTTAAAACTCTTAGGCAAAATGGCAGGCCTCGTCGTCGTGCTGCAATCTGCCGTCCTCCACGCGATCAACCTAGTTGATTTAGTGATTTGGGCTTTTATTGCTATTATTGTTCAAATTGTTTTACATATCGTCATCGAATATGTGTTTACTCGAAATACAAACTTGGCAAAAGAAGTGGAAAATGGCAATGTCGCTGTAGGTCTGTTTCTTGGCGGTGTATCGGTGTTAGTCGGAATAATTGTTGCTGCTAATATTAGCTTTTAAGAAGCCCGATATCTGAATGTACCTTACCGATCTTTATTCGCCCGAAAAATTTGAGTTTTAGTGTGCAGTTGAGGTAAATATTAGGAGAACCCGTAAATGATTGGCTTGCTTTGGTGAGCGATAGAGGAAAAAATTAGGAGAACCCGTAAATGAATCACTCGCTTTCATGTGCGGTAGAGGAAAATCCTAGGAGAAACCGTCAATGAATCACTCGCTTTCATGTGCGGTAGAGGAAAATCCTAGGAGAAACCGTTGACGAATCACTCGCTTTCGTGTGCGGTAGAGGGAAATTCTAGGAGAAACCGTTAACGAATCACTCGCTTTTATGTGCGGTAGAGGAAAATCCTAGGAGAAACCGTTAACGAATCACTCGCTTTCGTGTGCGGTAGAGGAAAATCCTAGGAGAACTCGTTAACGAATCACTCGCTTTCGTGTGCGGTAGAGGAAAATCCTAGGAGAAACCGTTAACGAATCACTCGCTTTCGTGTGCGGTAGAGGAAAATCCTAAGAGAAACCGTTAACGAATCACTCGCTTTCGTGTGAGGTAGAGGTAAAAACTAGGAGAAACCGTCAATGAATCACTCGCTTTCGTGTGCGGTAGAGGAAAATCCTAGGAGAAACCGTTGACG
The DNA here is from genome assembly GCF_057473385.1 of Alkalihalobacterium sp. TH-98. Lineage (NCBI taxonomy): Bacteria > Bacillati > Bacillota > Bacilli > Caryophanales > Bacillaceae > Alkalihalobacterium > Alkalihalobacterium sp. TH-98. Next base: position 21,323 of record NZ_JBYCKM010000011.1, read on the forward strand.
AATCACTCGCTTTCGTGTGCGATAGAGGAAAAAATTAGGAGAACCCGTCAATGAATCACTCGCTTTCATGTGCGGTAGAGGAAAATCCTAGGAGAACTCGTTAACGAATCACTCGCTTTCGTGTGCGGTAGAGGAAAATTCTAGGAGAAACCGTTAACGAATCACTCGCTTTCGTGTGCGGTAGAGGGAAATATTAGGAGGAACCGTCAATGAATCACTCGCTTTGGTGTGCGGTAGAGGAAAAAACTAGGAGAATTGGCACACCAATCACTCACTTTGGCGTCCGATAGAGGTAAAAATCAGGAGAAATCGCTAATAGGATGCGTATATTTAATGTTATTAAATGGTGTAACCCGCTACTTAACATTGGATTTGCATCTTTCATAATAGTAGTGGTCACTCACTTTTTTTAATCAATTTAATTTAAGCAAACACGTATCTGCACTTGATAGATGCGTTTTTTATTTACGTTTTACTTTTATGGCGTAAATAAAGTATGAATTGAGTATAAGCTTTTTATAAAAAATTGAAACGTAAATTAACCAGGTGCTTTAACACAGCCGTGTTTAGAATTAAAAATTCTATTGAAATAATAGGTAAAATATGACATTGTTAAGGTAGCTGCAGTGTGATGGTTGCAACGGTCAGCAGGTCGACTTAGAGCATCGCTTTCATTGTATAAGGAACGATGCAAAAACAGGAGAGGAAAGAATAAGATGTTCTTATATTTAATTTTTATTTTACTACTAATCAGTTTTGCCTGTTTTAAACAAGGGAGAAAAGAGCGAAAAGGATTAAGGCTTACGCTAAGTATAACGTTGGCTATCATGTTACCTTTCATCTTGGAAGGAACTGCACATAGTTTGGAAGAGGCCCAAGTGATTGAAGGAACACCGCTTATTTTACTATTCTTTGCATTACCTATTATCTTTTTTACCTCATTTCAGCTTCTTTTTTATGAAATTGGAAACATGTCCAAAGGAGAAAGACCATGACCATCAGCTATTATAGAGACGTAATTAGTTATAGACGTTGCTAATTAACTAGCAATACAGTTCCAGCAACTGGATATAGGTATAAGAAACTCTAGGAAGGGGGAAGGCATGGAGATTTTTGCTACTTTACTTGTTTTTGTGCTTTGTATAGCGATGAACTTTATATTTATTAGAATATTTTTGTCAGGTTCTTTTGGATCGAATGGAATGCTTAAGTTTCTATTTCTCTTTTTCATTGCAGGTTTTCTAGGTGGGACTATTCTTTACCTGTATTCTAGTTTCGGAATTGACACGGAAACATTCGGCAAGGTAGGAATAGCAGCTACTGCCGTTTTTCTGTTTTGGGTAGAAAGAAAGAGGGCAATTAATGAAACTATTGATCACGACAAGCCGCTTGATCGATTATCTAGAACTTTACTGTATAGTGCTTCAGGGTTAGTGATCCTACCATTCGTTATAAATTTTATAGTAAAATAAATTAGGATTATAGTTAGTTTAATAACCACTGTGTATTTAAATGTGAATGGGGGGGCCTATGAAATATTTCATTCTACTATTAATTATGAGCATATCAGTAGCTTGTTCAAACGCAACGACTGAAAAGGAAACGACTGTTTCGGTTGACGATGGCGATGTAGTTGCAATTGTTAAGGGAGAAGAGATTACGCTATTAGATATTCGTTCGTTATACAATGTGCCTGACGAAAAGATCGCGATGATGGTCGAGAATTTTGTAAAAGAAGAAATTATGGTGTTAGAAGCAAAAAAAATGGGAATTGATGTTTCCAATGAAATGGAAGGCTTTGAATTAGCTTTTCCCTTTGGAGACACTGGAAATGAAGACTTTTTTGAAATTCAAGCAAAGTATCTTAGTATTACAAGCAGAGAATATTATGATGTTTATTTTAAAGAACGCCTCGAACGTAATGCCTATGTGAATAACTTAGTCAACGAAGTCTTAGATCTATCTCAATATGGAGCGGATGATACAGCGCTGCTCGATGAAAAAATCAACGAGTATATTGACGGTCTTCTGAATGAGTATAAAGAGGAGATTGAGATTTTACTTTAATGTAGATGCAATGCATTGTACTTAGGCCTTAGAGAGCGATTTTCTAGGGCTTTTCCTATGTAATAAGAGCCAACGATTATAGAAACGAAAGAGAGGTTAATAGGAAAAATGAGCAGAGTCAACCAACGGAATGTTAAAGTATGGTATCGTAAAACATGAATTTCAGAGAAACTTGAGGTGGATATCATGCTTTTTATTGTTATGGTTATTATATTTTTCTGCGGATGGGAATTTTCCAAATTAAGAAAACAAAATGAGAAAATCATAGAACAAAATTATTTAATCTTGAATCTCTTAGGTGAAATTAAAAATCAAAACAAGCAGTGATAAAGTGGAATCGCTATAAAAGTATAGTAGTGATGGAATAGTTGCATCGGCAACTCGTATTTAATCGTGTTTTTAACAGGCGTAAAAACAAACATAAGATTGGGGAAGTAACGTAATGGAATTATTGACGGGCATAGCCATTATAATTATACTCTTCATTTCATCGAGTATGATAGAAAAGAGGCTAAAGAATATTGAGAGTCAAAACAATGAAGTCATAGAACTATTGAAAGAAATTCGCGATAAAAAGTAATAATTGGTTTATTTAAAGAAGGTGGTGCTTATTCAGGGCATCGTCTTCTTTTTTCTAGGGGAGGTTTTTATGTTGAGTTTTCCTCTCATTAAATTGGAAATTTATGTTACTATTTAGTTATTGAATTTTTTTGAGATACTGGGGAGGGGGAGGACAATATGTTTCCTAAACACTTAATTCAATACATCACAATTGGTGGTGTCATTGGTTTCTTTTTCGGGGGAGTCTGGAATGGTATTAGTGCCATGGTGTTAATTTGGATTGCTGTCAGATTTGAATATTTCATTCTTACGTATGAGAAAAAGAATTTTAAATCATAAAAAAATGAGTCTATTACTCTTCAACAAGTGAATGCGCTCATCCAAGGAGAATTTTTTAGATGTAGCAATAGAGCTGAGGTGGGGTTACATAACGTTAGAGAGGAGAAATTAAGTGAGTAAAAATTTAAAGAAACTATGGATTACCCTATCCGTTATTTGCTTTTTGATTGGAGTTGCCGTCTGGATGCCAAACATTCTTTTAGAAAAAGCTTATAGCTACTACCTTTTGACGTTTGTGATCAATCCAGTAGGTATTTTATTTGGGTATAAAGGTAGAAGTAAGGGAGCAATGATTAGCAATCTTGTGATGACGAACAGTTTCTTTATTCTGATGTTCGTCGGGTATTTAATGAACGCTATCATGGGAGGACAGCCATAAAAATTTCGTGTTATAAGCGTACAATCCCATATGATCCTATTTAGAAACTACTGAGAACGAAGTAAAATGAAACTTCTCCGGCATTTTTTCGTAAGTCATAATATACTTTATTGTTGAAGTGAGAGCTGTAGTAATAATGATATTTACAAGATCAAACTTCATTCATTACGGAGGTGCGAATATTGATTTGGCTCATTGTTATAGGTATTGGGTTATTAAGCATTATTTATGTCGCTCTGGAGGTTGCAACATACGAAGATCAAGGTAAAGGTGGCAGATATCATTTAAAAAAGTTAAAGAGCGCTCTGTTATGTACCTTTGGGTTTGTTGCAGTAGCTGGTCTTATCTTCTATGTGTTTTTTAATTAATTGTACATGATATGGAAGTGAACAGACAAACACTTCAACAACTAAGTTTATTGTCTGTTGAAGAGCGGGGCAAGAGTGATTGTGTATACAATCTACCAAAATAATTAAAGGAGGTTTCGTTTTGAGGCAATTCACGGTTATATTATTCTTAGTGTTATTCCTCTCTGGATGTAATTCTACCCAGTCCCTGCCTGAAGAATTAGAAGAACTACGCCCAAGCACACCGGGTCAATACTATATTATTGGTTTTCAAAAAAATGATTGGGAATTAGAAGAGCTGCAAAAAGAAGTTGAGCGTTTTATTGAAGATGAGACAGTAGTTGGGGTATCCATGTTTTATAAAGTGACAGAAGATCATAATGTCGTTTTGGAAAAATACAACTTTAATTTAAGTAGCGGGTTTGTTGTATTGGAATATGAAGGAACACCTTATTATGTATCTAGTTATTCAGGCTTTGAAAGTACAAGAGAAAAAGAGACGCAGTAAATCAGTGTTTTACAATGAACTTGAATGGGGAGGGCTGCTCATGACCTATGATGATCAAAAGAAAACAATTACTACTCGGAGGTTGCTGCTAAGATTGTTTCAAACATCTGATGCTGAAGCGGTTGCTAAGCTTTGTAATAATTATAATATCTATAAAAATACATTGTACTTGCCGTATCCATACACAAAACAGGATGCATTAACATGGATGGAACATCATCTTGAGAATTTTAATGCAAATAAATCCTATGAATTTGCGGTTACAGATAAGGAAACAGGAGAATTATATGGAGCTATAGCGCTATCTCACAATCGAGCGTTTCATCATGGTGAAATCGCCTACTGGATTGGTGAGGAATATTGGGGACATGGATATGCGACTGAAGCCGCTCAAGCTATATTACAATTTGCATTCATTGAAAAGCAATACCATAAAGTATTTGCTCGTTACTTTCAGTCTAATCCAGCTTCAGGAAGAGTGCTGCAGAAGTTAGGCATGAAACAAGAAGGAATATTTAAAGAACACGTGATAAAAGAAAACCGCTACGAAGATCTAGTGTATTATGGGATTATTCATTCGTAGGTAGGTAATGGCTGACTCGAAAGGACACGTAAAGTGCTGGTTCGAGTTGGTTTTTTAAATAGGGGACTGTCTTATCCAATGGGTACCGATAACTGAATAAAGGTTATCGCATTACTATTGTAGAACAGTATAGCTAAAAACAAAGCCCCAAATGACAACTAAAAATATAGGGGGCATGCGAAGATGGACAATTGTATCTTTTGTAAAATAATCTCTAAAACTGAAGATGCCTATATAATTTATGAAAATGATTATATTTGTTGTTTTTTAGACAAATACCCTATTAATAAGGGACATATCCTTGTTGTTCCTAAGAAACATTACCAAGAGTTTAGCGAGGTTGATAAGGATAGTTTGGCAGAAGTAATCCTTGCATCCCAACAAGTTGCAAGTGCTCTCGAAAAGTTACTCAACACAGATGGAATTACTATTATGCAAAACAATGGAATATTTAAGGATGTTGAACATTATCATATGCATATTATTCCTCGTTATAAAAATGATGGATTTTCTTGGGTAGAGCCAGAGATTGAAGTTTCCCAAGAAGATTTTATGTCTTTAAGTGCTGATTTAGGTAACGTTTTAAATACAGGGTATTAAGAACAATGGTGAGAGCATCTTGAGGGAAGGAGACCTAATGATGAGATGTATTATAAATTCGTTCTTCCTATTATAGTTGCAACTGTATTATTTGGTTGTCAGTCAGACACGATCGGACCTGGGGCTGTACAACCTCCGTTTGATGCTGTTTCATCAGATTTTGAGTTTAGACAATTTCAACTACCTCATGATTGGGATATCGTCATTCTCGCAGAACAATTTCCGGTAGAGTCCATTGTTTCTGGGTCGATTAAACTGCCGATCAACCGAATGAAATCAGGATGGTTTTTGGAGAGAAAAGTAATACGAATGAGTACAATTTAACTGAAATAAACGAAGAAGAAGAAGAAGAAGAGAGAGAAGCTAATTTTAGGACTCTTTATCGCTATTCAGAAGATCATAGATACGGTGAGATAGCAATCATGAAAATTCAAGAGCCGGTTGAAGACGAAGAAAATGCATTAGCACAAACCGTTTTCCAATCATTCGCTGAAATGCCTTATATCGAAGTACACGGAAAAAAAGTGTATTACTATATTTGGGATGGAAGAGATAACCCCATGTTCTATCTATGGTTCTCCGATGATAAAAAATACCGATATAGCTTTGGCCTTATAGACAATGAAAGACTTACGATAGACGATGCAATGCCTATTTTAGAAAAACTTACAATTGAACAGTAAAAAATGTTGAGAAAGACCGCTCAATGCATTAGCAAAAAGCGGTCTTATTTGTGGAGGGTTTGTTTGTCCTACTAAAACTTAACGGTGACCGCCAAGTTGTTGTTCAGCCATCTGAACTAGACGTTTCGTAATTTCGCCACCTACAGAACCATTGGCTCTTGAAGTCGTATCCGGGCCAAGTTGTACCCCGAATTCAGAAGCGATTTCATACTTCATTTGATCCAGTGCTTGTTGCACTCCTGGTACTACTAGTTGATTAGAAGATCGATTGTTTGCCATTGTAAATCATCTCCTTTCTAAGTTGTAAGTATATATTTTTCAACTTGTCCTTTATTTATTCGAAGTTGAAACAGGTAATTTTATCCATTGTATTGAGCGCACCTAGTGTGAAACCGAGAGAAACATTTTGTGTAAAAGATATATTGAAAAATCATTGACTGAATCGTATGAAAATTGTATTATAAGTAAAACTTTTCCAAAAAATTAAAACGCAATGATTAGGAGTAGTAAGGAACGATTATTGTCCAGAGAGCTGCCGGTTGCTGAAAGGCAGTCAATAATTTCCCCAACTCGCCTAGGAGTGGTTAGACTGAAGAGGTAGGTCTAAACGGTTGACTGCCGTAATCCAGTTTTGAGAGGGTTTGTGCTGAAACGAGGCAAACCAAGAAGAGTGGTACCGCGTACGGATTAATCCTGTCGTCTCTTTATGAGATGATGGGATTTTTTAGTTCTGAAAAAGAAATGGGGGGATTTCTGTGAGTGAAAGTTGTTTCATTTGTAACAAGCATAAAGGTAAGTTACAAACAGCTGGAAGTGTCATTTACGAAGATGATTATGTATATGTCGGGCACATTGATAATAATGGAAAGCCCAATTATTTAGGTCATCTTATGATTGATTTAAAAAGGCATGTCCCGACTTTAGCCGAGATGAACGCTGAAGAAGCAAAAGTTTTTGGCGTTATGATGGCTAGACTAAGCCAAGCATTAAAAGCAACCGAGCAAGCAGAGCATGTCTATGCTTTAGTGTCTGGTAATGCAGTCCCACATCTTCATATGCACTTAGTCGCTCGCTATCCGAATACCCCTGAACAATATTGGGGCCCGTTTGCGGTGCATGATGCGCCTAATGCGAGGTTAGGGAGTAATCATGAAGTTACTGAAGTTTGCGATAGAATTAAATGTTTTTTAGGGAGCAACGAGTATGAGTAATAACACATTTTTTAGCTGGGTTGGCAGCCAAGAAACTTTTGTAGATGAAATCAACATTTGTCACTTTGAACACGTTGTTTTGGGGCGTTTTGGTGGGAATTCAAGTGCTGGTCAATATAAAAATGAAGACGGGTGCCTCGTTTGGGTGGATAAAAGTCGAGATCTGGAATTCGTCGTACTTTTAGATGCCCACGATACAGTCCAAAGCGCTGAATTGGTCTTAAATACGATCCGATCTCTTAAAGATGAACTGTTAACAAGCTTTACCTTACCAATAAAAGAGACATTTAAAAGTGTATCCAACATACTCCTAGAGACTTTTGAGAGTACTGGATTTAAAAAAGCTTGCCAAAAAATCCAAGGCGAAACGGCTTTTCTATGTGTCGTTAGAAAAGAGAAGTATATTTGGTGGCTCTCTGTTGGCGATTGTGCTTTCCATTTGCACCACCCAGAATTAGTTATTTTAGGAGAATACCAACAAAATCAGCGAAGTTTTTATGAATGGATTGGCAAAACGAATACATTTGACTTAGAAGTTCCGTGCTACAGTATAGGAACAAAAGAACTGCGTCAAGGTAAAAATCATCTATTGTTAACAACCGATGGTCTAATTGAATGCCCAAATGGAAATTATAGCGATCCGAGAGAAATCTTTCGTCGCTTTGAAAGTTTAACAAATGAGCGGGGAGTGATAAATCTGTTAACGGACATAAAAGAAAAAAACGTCCGAGACAGCACAACGATTTTATCCTGGTTTGTTGATAGTAAAGAGGGTGGGTCCCTGCCAAGCGGATGATTTTCGAGCAGACTGAAAGAGCCCTTCCAATCTTTAACGTAAAATTAATTTGCTTTTCCAGTTTTTTTCTGTTATTCTAAGTAAGAATTATTTTTGTTCGGTTGGTAAACAAAGAGTTAGTTTTAAACTTTTCGCCTTTGATATCTATTTGAGCAATGATAGTAATAAATCGTGGAATGATCCACACAGGAGGAAACAAACATGCAACAAGGTACAGTAAAATGGTTTAACGCAGAAAAAGGATTCGGATTTATCGAAATCGAAGGTGGAGAAGACGTATTCGTACATTTCTCAGCTATCCAAGGCGAAGGATTTAAATCATTAGACGAAGGCCAAAAAGTTACTTTTGACACAGAGCAAGGTCAACGCGGTCTTCAAGCTACTAACGTAAAAAAATCTTACTAATAATAAGTATTGAAAGGACTCTTTTGTGGAGTCCTTTTTTATTTGCCCAATAGACAGTGCAAGTACAATAAGGATGACTGCGTTGTATAAATTCCATCGACTACAAGTACTAGGGACCAAAACCTTGAATGATGTGCGGTCGAGGGAGAAATTAGGAGAAAGTGTGAACGAAACGGGGCGAATCGTGAGCGGTAGAGGGAAAATTTAGGAGAAAGCGTGAACGAAAAGCCGGGAATGGTGAGCGGTAGAGGGAGAAATTAGGAGAAAACGTGAACGAAACGGCGCGAATCGTGAGCGGTAGAGGGAAAATTTAGGAGAAAGCGTGAACGAAACGGCGCGAATCGTGAGCGGTAGAGGGAAAAATTAGGAGAAAGCGTGAACGAAGCGGCGCGAATCGTGAGCGGTAGAGGGAGAATTTAGGAGAAAGCGTGAACGAAACGGCGCGAATCGTGAGCAGTAGAGGGGAAATTTAGGAGAAAGCGTGAACGAAACGGCGCGAATCGTGAGCAGTAGAGGGAAAATTTAGGAGAAAGCGTGAACGAAAAGTCGGGAATGGTGAGAGGTAAAGGGAAAATTTAGGAGGAAGTGTGAACGAAACGGCGCGAATCGTGAGCGGTAGAGGGAGAAATTAGGAGAAATGAGTAAGCAAAATCCCTGATTAGTGCACGCTAGAGGAAAATTGTGTACCCAAAACTCCTGAACTCTTGTAAGAAAGCCCCAGTTATAACTAATTAACTTAAATTAAAATTATCCATTTACAAAGCTTCTTATATTATAAGGTAATTTTTCTTCCTTCTTTAGCCGATAAACGGACAGCATCTAAAACCAATTGAACGTCATGGCCGTTTTCAAACGTCGGAACTTGCGGATGGACATGGTTGTCACGAATCGTTTGAGAAACCACATTTAACATCGGATAGAATGCTTGGTAATAAGATGAAGCTCTCGGCGAAAGGTTCGTAGGTTCTTCGAGTTTAGAAGGAAGTTCGACTTGTACTAATGCTTCGTTCCCGATCCCAACTTCAACACATGCATCATTTGTCATGAAGAGTGTTCCGTTGGCTCCAAATACTTCTAACCGCCACTGGTTGGGTTTATGTCGGGTAGCTGACGTTAATTCTACAGAAAAGGTTGTCCCAGTATTCAGTGTACCAGTGGTTTGAAACGCGTCTTCTGCCGTTCGCACTTCAGTTTCACCATCAATTGTAATGGATGGTACATGTATAGGCAGCTGTCCATAGATGTCCGTGACATTGCCGCCCGTCCACCATAGAAGTGAGTCAAACATATGTGAACCAATAGCCCCTAGCATTCCACCGCCAAATTGTTGTTGACCGAGCCACCCTCGTTTATTTGTGGTTAGGGATTGGTAGCCAGTGAAGGTACACTTATAGTTGATATGTAAAACATCCCCGAGTTGGCCGTTTTCTAGAATTTCCTTCACTTTTTGTCTTGCCGGTAAGAAGCGCCATTCAAAGTTTGTGAAAGCAAATACCTTTGTTTTATTTTTTAGTTCTAACATTTCCTTCGATTCTTTTGCGTCGAATGCCAACGGTTTTTCACATAAAATATGTAGGTTCCGTTTTATCCCTTCCATGGCCATTTCGTAGTGTAAGTAAGGGGCAGATGCAATTGAAAGAAGGTCTAGCGACTCATTATCAAGCATCTCTTTCCAATGATCATAGGCTGCTTCGACACCTGTTTCTTGTTTGACCTGTTCTAAATTTCCCCGGTGGACACTCGAAATCGCAACCACCTCAAAGTCAGGGTGGTGTTGCATAATCGGTGCATGAACATTTGCTCCAAAACCTGTACCTATAATTCCAACTCGAATTTTATGATGACCTTTCATTTTATCCTCCTCTTGTTTTAAGACAAATCACCTGTAGTAGTGGCATTTTATTTTAATATAGCTCTAGAATATCATAAGTTTTTCAGAAATAATAAAGGTTACTCTTCTTTAAACATCAAGGAGTGGATTTCACACTGCAGAAAGTGTTGTAAATAAAAAAACCTCCCTTTTAAGGAACGTTTATCTTTAACGGCTTGGATAGGAGGGTGTTGGTATGAGGCAGGCATTGTATTACAACCGAATCACTATTTGATTATGAAGCCTGTTCTATCTACACTCAACATCATTTACTTTGACATAATGCCAACTTATTAGTCGAGCTCTTGAAGTATGCAAACTTTGCACGCTCCCTCTTTCCTCGATGTAATCTCCATTTACAAGCACGATAAAGTCTTTGAAATGAGGATAAAACAAAATAACGTGGATGATACCATCGCTGAAATAAAGATGGTGAAGTAGCAAGAACCAATTCCTTTCATAAGATCCTTCTTACTTTGAACTTGATCACCAAACCAACTCGTCCTAAATGCGTTTCTTACGTTTTCGGTCTTTCGATAGTCACTAAGAAAATCCTCCCATATGATTTTTATAAACACGAAGGGAACAATCGTAATGACAAGTGTACTGAAGATTAATACAAAAAAGAAATAGTAATAACGAATGAAAACGGCCAGTCCAAAAAATAAAAAGACAGCGAGAAATAATAGAACAATCCCTTTTTTATCAGGTGAACATTCCATACTTTTTCCTTTCTTTTTGTGGTTAAAAATCTTTAGGCTCCCATAATAACGATAAACAAAATTAGCGCCATTACAACCTCCACGCAACCAATTTTGAGGATACCACTGGCAACTAATGATTTACAACAAATCAAAGTCCTTATTTTTACATAATATGTGAGTTTTTAATTCAAGTGGAATGTTTTTAATAAAGGGTCTTTTTCTAATGGAATTGGGAATTGAAAATAGAATATATAGTGTGAAGAATATCCTCATTATTCATCTTCACATATTTAATATCCTTCCATGAGTAAAAAAAATGCCCTTGCAAAAACTACATATTGAAACTGCTTTGACTTTAAAATAGGGGGTTTTTTACATGCCAAAAGTAGAAGTATCTTGTGCGATCTCCAACTGTACGTACTACGGGGAAGGGAATATCTGTACAGCAGAGAAAATCATGGTTGAACTCGATAATCATGCTAATTACAACACAGAAATGGCAGAAGACCTAACAGAAAAAAATCATCAAGATCAGGCGTCTCATTCAGCGGAAACCTGTTGTAAAACATTTAAACCGATAAAGAAATAAACGAAAAAACGTGCCATCTTTTAACAGGTGGTGCGTTTTCATTTTCTATTTGGCAAATAAATTCTATTAGATATGAAGTTGACTACATAATAAAAGGAAAATATTTGATAAATCATCTAATAAATAAGAAAGAAAAAATTTTTTGAAAATAAAAACGCTTACATCTAAAAAGGTGGTTGAAGGTCGTTAAAGAGTCTGATAAAATGAAATCAAATTTAAAGGCTATGTGTAACTGGCGAAACGCGGATAACCGTGAGGGAGCACATAGTGTCGCAGCCGTTCGCCTGGGCAGAGGTAAGGGAATTTCACAACAAGTTCCTTTACCTCTTTCTGTTTATTAGGAGGGGATTTTCAAGAGTGAGTATTTCTTAATTTCAGATTTTTATGAAAAAAGAAGAAAAAACACTTGATTTCATCTACGTTAAAGATTAATATTTTCAAAAAACATAAAAAACAAAAGGGGAGAAATGAACCATGAGCACAACTTTATTAAAGGACAAACAAAAAACGATTAAGACGTTAAATAATATTGCGGAACGCGGTTTAAGAGTTTTTAATAAGGAAAACTTTACAATTGATAACGATAGCGAAAATCCGGATGCGATCGTTGTGCGTAGTTTTAATATGCATAACTTAGAACTAGGTGATAACTTAAAAGCAATCGCACGTGCTGGAGCTGGGGTCAACAATATTCCAGTCGACAAATGTACGGAAAGAGGAATTGCTGTTTTTAATACACCAGGGGCAAATGCGAATGCAGTAAAAGAAATGGTACTTACTTCTCTAATGGCATCTTCACGTAACCTTTTTGCAGGTGTAGTATGGACGAAGTCACTTGAAGGTGAAGGCGATCAAATTCCGAAGCTTGTTGAAGCTGGTAAAAAGCAATTTGTTGGTAAAGAAATCAAAGGGAAAACGTTAGGCGTAATCGGTTTAGGTGCGATCGGTGCACTTGTAGCAAACGATGCGCTAGATCTAGATATGGACGTAATCGGTTTTGACCCATTCATCTCTGTTGACACAGCATGGAGCTTATCTCGTAATGTTCAACGTGCTATGACACTAGAGCAGTTGTACGCTGAAGCAGATTACATTACAGTTCACGTTCCATTAACAGATGATACACGAGGAATGTTTAACAAAGATACGTTTGCGACGATGAAACCAGGTGTTCATATTTTAAACTTCTCACGTGGAGAGCTTGTGAACGAAGCTGACATGGCAGAAGCGCTTGAAAGCGGAGTAGTAGGAAAGTACATTACAGACTTCCCGAATGAAAATGTGTTAAAAATGAAAAATACGGTTCCAATTCCGCATCTTGGTGCATCAACTCAAGAATCAGAAGAAAACTGTGCAGTTATGGCAGCTCGTCAAGTAAAAGAATTTTTAGAAACTGGAAACATCAAGAACTCTGTAAACTTACCGAATGCTTCACTTCCTTATACAGGGAAGAAACGTGTGGCAGCGTTCCACAAAAACGTACCAAACATGGTCGGTCAAATCACAACTGCCATTTCAAGCCACAACTTGAACATCGCAGACATGGTGAACCGAAGCCGTGGTGAATACGCGTATACAATGGTGGACATCGACAGTGAAGTAAACGGAAATACCATCCCTGCAATTGAAGAACAACTAAGACAGATTGAAGGAATGGTTACCATTCGCGTGATTTAATTTTTCTCTTGGTTTATGATTTCATTTCAGTAAACATAAGAAGGACCAATTCTAATTGTAGGATTGGTTCTTTGTTTTTGGACGTGATAGGGGGGAGAAGACAATGTAATGTAACGTTGGGAAAAGCGATCGAGTATTTCCCCTAATTCTTGGAGTGAACTTAATCCATTTTTTCTTTGTTTTAGAAGAAGGACTGCGTTATATGGGTCCAGTAGGTATAGGTCTTTGTTCAGGACTTTAATACGTATGTGTCCGTTGCACCTTCCGTTTAGGAATAAAACAACGAAAGAATAATGACTTAACAACAAACGAAAGGAGCACGTTGAATTCAGTGCTCCTTCTTACGAGTTTCCAAAGAAAGATTAAGAATTTACATCTGAATCAAGTTGTTTTTTTAGTTTCTCAATTTCAACTAGAGATAAGCCTGTTAGGTCGGAAATGTCGTGAGAAGGAAAGCCTTTGAGGATCATTTGTGTAGCAACCCGTTCTACCCCTTGGCCGATCCCTTGCTCAATTCCTTTTTTAATCCCTTGTGCTATACCTTTGTCAAAGCCTTTTTTCTCCCATGAAGTCATCAGTTCCATAATGTGCTTCACCTCATTATTTGGAATTTGAGTCAAAACCTTTTTTAGCTGTAGTTCTTCTTGTTTAGAAAGTTTGTGATACTTTTCAAAAATGCCATGGACTAATTTTTGTCGGGCCGGGTCTAATTCTAACGGGATAAGCATTCGTAAAAATTCAAACTTAATTTTCACCTTTTCTTGCGGTTCATAACCCATTTTTCCTAATAAAGCTAATGCTGCTGGATTCGGTTGGTTGATATAATCACGCCAGTTTTTCTGTTTCAGTTGCAGAGTTAGATATTGAAAGGATAATACATTTTTAAATGGAAAGGACATGATTAGAGAATTATGTTCTGTTTATTTTTATCATAACTAAAAATAGCAATGGGGACAATCGGACGCTTATATTTTTCATATAGCCTGGAGAAATAGAAGAACATACGTTGATGAAAGTCTTTATCATAAGAGGATTGATTTTCAATATGTACAATGATTATAGCATCTTCTCCCTTCAGTTTCGTTTCTACTAATAAGTCGACAATGCTTTTGCTACCTTCCAAAATATCTGTGAAAGTTGAAATTAATTCTTTAAACCAGCGATCATGATCGTTTCTTTCCTTTACCACTCGTACCACCTCATATAAGAACGTATGATCTTATTTTAATGCAGGAACACTTGTTTGTATATAGTGTACTGAGTGTAGGCTAGAATATTAATAAACTCTTTACAATTCACAAACTTTGTCAAGGTGAGTTGGAAAACCTTATTAATGGTATAAGCAGTAAGTGTTTTAGGAGATGGAAGTAAATAATCCAATGTGACAAGGTGACCAAACGGTTTACAATTTGTTTAAAATAGTAGAACTTTTATTTTACATTGTGTGAAATGTGAAGTGCGTTTATTTTTGCTATAATGAATCTAGAAATATGCAGTTATTACTGTGAAATCTTAGTCAGAGTATTCCTAATGAGCAGGTCATTTTTATTTTTTGTCTTTTTTTCTGAATATTTATAATAATCATTTTGTTCTAATGAAATCGATTTTGACAGGAGGAACATATGGGAAAATTGCAACCTGCAAAAAACTTACAAATTAATCATGATCGGTTGGAAAAAAGATTAAGGAACCTTGCGGAAATTGGACAGATTGAAGAAACAGGCGTAAGTCGCTTAGCGCTATCTAAAGAAGATAAAGAAGCAGTGTTACAAGTAGAGCAATGGATGAAGGAAGCGGGGTTATCGACGCGGATCGATTCGTTTGGAAATTTGATCGGACAATGGAAAGGAGAGGATGATACACAACCGATCCTATTAGTCGGTTCCCATATTGATAGTCAGCCGTATGGAGGGCAGTTTGACGGGACGATTGGTGTACTTGGGGCGATTGAAGCGGTCCAAACGATGAGAGAACAAGGTTTTCAACCGGAGAAAACGATTGAGGTCATTGCTTTTTCAGATGAAGAAGGGTGCCGTTTTGACAAAGGGTTATTTGGTTCACGAGGCATTCTCGGTCAATTGGAGGAAGGAGAATTAGATCGACAAGATGTAGAGGGGATTACTCGCCGCCAAGCCCTGCTTGATTTTGGCTGTAATTTAGATGAAATGGAACAGGATGTTTATCCAGGAGGACGAATTGGTTCGTTTTTAGAAATGCATATCGAACAAGGTCCAATCCTTGACCGCTTAAATCAGCCGGTAGGGCTCGTTACTGGTATTTCCGGTCCGCTTTGGTTAACGGTCGAGTTGAAAGGCTTTGCCGGGCATGCTGGGTCTGTTCCGATGTCGTACAGACAAGATGCATTAGTGGCAGCAGCAGAGATTATTACAAAGCTCCGTGAACTAGCGACCGAAGATCCTAACGCACCAACCGTGGCAACCGTCGGGAAAATCGAGTCGTTTCCTAATTCACGTAATATTATCCCAGAGCAGGTTCGTTTTACGATTGACCTTCGTGATATCCATATGGACCGTCGCAGAAGGATTGAAAAAAAGCTGTTTGAGGCGATCGATGAAATCTGCGAACGTCATCAAGTGACTAAAAATATTCGGGTCGATACCGAAAGTGATGCACGCTATTGTGCAACGGAAATAATGGATGACATCCGCGCAGCAGGTAAGGCATTATTTACCGAGCCTCTTCCAGAAATGATGAGTGGCCCATTCCATGACGCTTTAGCGATGTCCTCGATTTGTGATTATGGAATGATCTTCGTTCGCTGTAAAGATGGAATTAGTCATAACCCGAAAGAGAGTGCCCGCTACGATGACATTTCATTAGGCACAGAACTTCTCTATCGAACGATGCTGCTGAGGAGTGGGGCGAGGAAGGAGTAAGAAGAATTAACCGATTGGTCTCGGACGTTCGGTGGATCTTTTGCGAGGGATTTGGTGCGCGCAGGAATGGGTGAAAAAAAGTAATCTTTGCGGACTCACAGGCCCTTATTTCTGGCTAAAGCCACTCTATTTGACATTTACCGGACTCACAGGCCCTTATATTAAAGAATTTAGACTAATACTAGTTAAATATGACCAAATAAGGGCCTCAGAGTCCCCTTAGCATGTAATTTTGCTAGATTTATATGAAATAAGGGCCTCAGAGTCCTCTTAGCATGCAATTTTACTAGTCTATAGTGTAAAAAGCCGTCAGAGTCCTTCGTGGGAACTTAAACCAATTGAACTTTATGCTGAAGGAGTTTCGCTCGTATTGTCTCAAGCAAGGTTTAAAGTCTTCATGGACTGGTTACTATGCTCAGGGAAAGGCAATAAGAAGCGGCTCCAATTTAGTAAATCTGGAAGTAAGTTTGTAGAAGTGGCGTATGCTACGCATTATGTTAAAGAAACAAGGATAAATGAGTAAGTAGAAGAGGAATGTCAGCCATCTTAATTTGGGGACATTCCCTTTTTTTATTGGATTTGGGCTTATTGTTACTTTCTACTTGGTTTCTTGAATGGAAATCGGATCCATTGAAGACTAATAGAAGGCTTACTGCTAAGAAATATCAAAAATCTAAGGCCTTATATTTTGTATCTATAAGAAGGACAGACTCGTTTATTAAAACGTTAAGAAATTATAAATTGTAAGAAAAAAAGTAGATTCGACATAGCAAACAATTTAAAATTAAGTATAAGTGCAGGTAGTAACAAGTTTGTCGATGCAAAGTAATAATTTCACGGATGATTTCATGTGAAAGAAGGGATATTCATGAATAAAGACCAGCATTATTTAATGAATGGACGAGAGGAAACCGATCAAGACGAAGGTATAAACCAAAAAAAGTCCCATCCTTTAAAATTGAAATTGGAGCCGCAACTTGTAGATTACGATACAGCTCAATGTATGCTCCCAAAGAAATGGGAAATGCCAAGAAACGGGAAACTGCTTTATGATGACGGAGAGGTACAACAAGTATTGAAATTGCTCGTCTATCAATTAGGGGTCGAAAAGTCGCTAGATACCATTCCACGACACCTTATCGAACAATACTTGTCGAATTCACGTTCCCATTCAAAACCTGTTGAGAAGGTTGGGGAGGGGCCTGTAGAAGATGCTTCTGATTTGTTCAATGAAGTGTTAGCCGTTGCAGAAACGAAACTGTCAACACCAAGTTTTGAGACTTGGTTGGCTAATTTAACTGCATACAAAGAAAAAGATACAGATACATTGATCGTTTGTGCTAAGGACGACTTTCATCGGGAATGGGTAGAGGTTAGATACTGCAGTTTCATTAAGGAAATTGTAGAAGAATTGACTGGACGTAATTACTCTCTTAAGTTTGTGACAAGTTCGTAAACGGTGGGTGAAGTTAATTTTAATAATATCTATGTAAGGGGACGGCCTGTAGTTGTGGACCGTCCCCTTATTAGCTCTGCATTTGTCTTTAATTCGTTTGCTAGCTATGAAATACAAACTTGAACCAAACATCAATTTCAAGTAGTTTGTAACTACACTTACGAAAGTGCTAGATGCCGATCCGTTACACATATTTAGGAGTGGATCAGTTGTATATTGAATTACGTGTTCAATTCATCTTGTTCTAGTTGATCCTTTAACCTTTCAATTCCGATCTATAATCTCTTCTAACTATTTGTAAAATGAAGCCCATTTTGATTTTCACGTTTTGTCTAATGCGTTATATGGACGACTAGTTTAAAATAAGAGTTAAAATATTTTTAAAATTCGCATAACTATATTTAAATTCAACCAAAATGGTTGAAGGGCATTTTAAAATTCTTGTATTAAAAGAAGGTGTTCGATTAAGCAGAATAGTAATATATCATTATCGGAATTTTTCCACAAATTTGTCTACAAAAATGATTGTCATCCATATTTTTGTTTAATCCAGCTTTTCTACAATTTTAACAGTCAAAATTTTAGGTGAAGGAGTAGGGATATGAGTAAAATTGATCAAAATGATCCTCGATTTAAGATTGCAAACCGTGAAGCCCTTATTGGTGTTGGTCTCGTCATTTTTAATTTTATATGGTGGTTTGGTTTTGCATACGGTTTAGGTTCGTCCCCAGTTGAAGAATACACTTATGTATTTGGCATGCCAGCGTGGTTTTTTTATAGTTGTGTCGTTGGTTTTGTTGTAATGGCTATTATTGTCATCATCATGGTTAAAAAGTTTTTTGTAGAAGTCGACTTTGAGGATGAGCAGGAGGGGACGAAATGAATTGGCCTGTCATTATTCCATTACTCATCTTTTTAATTGCGATCTTTATTGTTGGTTTTTGGTCTTCTGGACATCTAAAGAAATCGAATGACTTTTTACAAGAGTACTTTTTAGGAAGTCGTGAACTTGGGGGCTTTATTCTTGCTATGACCATGATTGCTACGTACGGAAGTGCTAGTAGTTTTATCGGCGGCCCTGGTGTTGCTTATACTCAAGGGTTAGGATGGGTTCTTCTAGCAATGGCTCAAGTAGCAACAGGATATTTTGTATTAATGGTTCTCGGTAAAAAGTTTGCCATCTATGCCCGAAAATATAAAGCAATTACACTCATTGATTTTTTACGTAACCGTTATGACAACAGTAAATGGGTTGTTTTATTATCTGCTTTTAGTATCATTGTCTTCCTCTTTGCGGCAATGGCTGCGCAGTGGGTTGGCGGTGCTCGACTAATTTCCTCGTTAACCGGATTGAATTATACTTCCGCTTTATTCATTTTTGCTGTGGCGGTTCTCATATATGTAATTATCGGTGGCTTTAGAGCGGTAGCCGTTACCGATTTACTTCAAGGGGTCGTCATGTTTGTCGGTACGTTAGTAATCCTCGTCGGAACGATCATTGCTGGCGGCGGGATTTCAAATATTATGGCAGACCTTGTGGCTGAAAACCCTAATCTTGTCACACCATTTGGTCATGATGGTGGGTTATCACCCGCTTATGTTTCTTCCTTCTGGATTTTAGTTGGTGTTGGGGTGTTAGCTTTACCGCAAGTAGCTGTTCGTGCCATGTCCTATAAAAATTCAAAGGCAATGCATCGTGCATTAATAACTGGAACCATTGTTGTCGGTTTTATCATGTTAGGAATGCATTTAACAGGGGTATTTGCAAGAGCTGTCATGCCAGGAATTGAAGTTGGAGATACCGTTATGCCGATGATTGCTATGGAAGTATTACCTCCGTGGCTGGCAGGAATTGTACTAGCTGCACCAATGGCTGCCATTATGTCTACGGTAGACTCCTTGTTGTTACTCGTCAGTTCGGCCGTCGTAAAGGATGTGTACTTGAACTATGTCAAACCGAGTGCAACGATGAAACAGGTCAAGCGAGTCAGTTTTGGTGTGACTGCTGTTTTAGGAATTCTTGTTTTTACGATGGCGTTAAGTCCTCCTGATTTACTCATCTGGTTAAATTTATTTGCATTCGGTGGACTTCAAGCAACTTTCATTTGGCCAGTTGTTATGGGACTGTATTGGCAACGAGGGAATAAGAATGGTGCAATTGCATCGATGGTCGTTGGGATGAGTGCTTATATCGTTATTCATACGTACTTCCCGAATGTCTTTGGTTTGCATACGGTCGTCTTTCCTATCGTTCTATCTTTTATGGCTTTCATAGTGTTTAGTTTATTAACGAAAAAAGCATCCATCTCTAATGTAAGTGAGTTGCGTGCGTAATACAAAAGAGGAGGAATTTCATGCCGCAATCGTTAGAAAACATAGAGAAAAGAAGAGTAAGAGATCGCGAAGAGGTTATAGAGTTAACTCAGAAACTCGTTCAAATTCCAAGTGTGTATCGTCCAGGGGTTGAAGGCGGGAATGAGGAAAAAGTCGCCTTATTTGTTGCTGATTACTTAATGAAATTGGGTATTGAAGTACATGTGGAAGAAGTTGAACCTGGTCGACCAAATGTCATAGGGATTATTGATTCTGGGAAACCGGGTCCTACTCTTCTTTTTGAAGGACATACCGATGTTGTTACAGAAGGTGATATTGAGGCTTGGGATTATGATCCGTTCGGTGCAGTCATTGAAGATGGCCGTATGTACGGTAGAGGAACCAATGATACGAAAGGTAATTTAGCTTGTATGATCACAGCTGTTCATTCGCTTCTTAGAGACCAAGAGGAATGGACAGGTAAGATCATCCTATGCATCCCGTGTGATGAAGAGGGAATGATGATTGGCATAAAACATTTTATTAAGCAAGGTTGGGCAGAAGGTGTGGACGGGGCAATTATTTGCGAGCCCGAAGAAAACCAACTGTGTATTACTCAAAAGGGAGCTATGCGTGTGATCATTCGCGTCCAAGGAAAAATGGCTCATGGCGCGATGCCTTTAAGCGGAATTAATCCCAACACTCGAATGGCGAAAATTATTTGTGCACTCGATGAATACGAAAGTCGAGAAAAAACGCGATTGGGGCGTCACGAACTACTTGGCTGGCCAAGTATTACCCCAACGATCCTTCAAGCGCCTGTAAAAGGGGACGCCCAAATCAATGTGGTTCCGGATCAATGCATGACTACCTTAGACATTCGAACCATCCCGGGACAATTTCATGATGAAATCGCAAGAGAAATTCAGAGAATACTAGACAATCTGGCTAAAGAGGATCCCGACTTCAAAGCTGAGTTTGAAGTGATAGAAGATCGCCCTTGGACCGAAACAAGCAAAGAGGAGCCCGTAGTTCAAGCATTAGCTGCAGCGTACCAACAGGTTACTGGAAAAGAACCGTATTATAACGGGGTACCTGGCGCAACAGATGGAACGTTTCTTCATCTAGAAGGTATACCTATCGTTACCACTGGGGCTGGGGATCGCGAAGTGCCTCACCAAATCAACGAATATGTGGATATTGAAGAGTTAGCCGAAACGACCGAAATCTATCGAACGGCTGCGTTGATATTTCTGAATGGGAATCAATCATAGAGGTGACGAGTGAGGTAGCTTAGAAGGTTTATGGCCATTTTACTAGGTGTAAAGAGAATCAATTGGAATAGCAAAATATAAGAGAGGCTGACTCAAAAGGGCACATTCAGTGGCCGGTGGAGTCAGCCTTTGTATTTTATTACAAAATATCGTTCGTTGGCTTATTTAAAGGGAAACAAGAGAATTTAATGGAGAAACATTGCAACACCGCGATGTTACACTAAGAAAATATCTTTATTATCCTGAATAAACTTAATAGTAAAGAAATAAAGTACCAAACGAGTAGAGTGTTTGGTACTTCTTAAATATTCAATAGGAATTAGCTAATTCAGCAATATAAAAGATATGCAACACTTACCCCTCATAAAGCTTCATAAAAGTAGGTGCAACTTTACATGGCTGTACATCAATTTTTTGCCACACGTTTTGAACGACATACGGTTCCACCTTCAACCATTCATCTAGTGCCTCTCTTGTTGGATAGTCGACAACCATGACAGAACCAATCATTTTTCCTTCGTCATTCAGAAGTGCAGCCCCATATAAATGCTCGCCTGTTTTAAATCTTTCTTCTACCCCTTGTAAATGCTCATCCCTAGCACCTAATCTTCTCTCAAGGGCTTGTTCATCCGTACCATCATAAGCAGAAACTATAAATTGCATCGGTTATAACTCCTTTTATTAGTTTTGTATGTATTGTTCTTCTATTCTATTTTACAATAAAAAATTATTTTTGTACGAACAACGTTATAAGAAGAATAATGAGTAATTTTCTTGAAATTTCACAATAACTTTGACGAAAATTTACATGAAATGCCTTTTTATTACAGTCATAGAACGGTATAATGGGACTAGTTTTAATTGGGTATGTTTTCCTAGAAATAGAATAATACTCTTTTCATAGACATTTAATCATTTAAAAAACTATTGCAAGTTCGTGAGTTAAAAGAGTATGTGAACTAGCGGGACTGCAAACCGATCCTAAACTTGTAATTGTTGTTTTCTACTAAACTCGGAAGGTTGATTCGATTGGAAATTCTTATTGTAATAATTATCCTAGCTATCGTTTATGCACTATTTAAACCACAGATTAAAGGGTACCTAGGTGAAAAGGCTATTGCTACGTTTCTAACTCGGTTAGATCCAGAAAAGTATACGGTTATAAATGATGTCGTTTTAAATGTAGCCGGAAAAACATCACAGATCGATCACGTTATCGTTTCGAACTATGGTGTTTTTGTAATTGAAACGAAAAACTACAAAGGTTGGATTTTTGGCGATGAAAAAAGTCAGTACTGGACCCAAGTTATATATAAGAGAAAAGAAAAATTTTATAATCCATTACGTCAAAACTACGGTCATATAAAAGCACTTGAAAATGCACTCATTAACTTCGGTCAACTCACCTATATACCGATAGTCGTTTTCTCAGTAAATGCCACACTGAAGGTAAACGTTACGTCCGATGTCGTATACAGCGTAAATCTATTAAAAACGATTAATAAATATAAAGAAGAAACGCTTTCAAACAAACAAAAACAACAAATTGTGAACCAACTGAATGCAATAAATAATCACAAAGATAAAGCTTTAAAGAAACAACACGTCCAAAGCATTAAAGACAATCAAAAAACAGTTCAACAACAAGTGAAAAATAACATCTGTCCAAAATGCGGAAGTCCTTTAGTAGAAAGAAAAGGAAAAACAGGTTCCTTTAAAGGATGTAGCAGCTTTCCAAAGTGTAGATTTACAGAAAGTGCATAGTTTATGTTTTCGTATAGTGACACTAGTTATAAGGTCTGCCTCAATTTGTAAAAAAAGGGTAGGTCTTTCTTTGTTTCTTAAAAGATTTCAGTATAGTCGTTTCATAAAAACCTCTGGCGTAATCACTTCAGTCTTCCTAGAATAACTAACCCCATGCTATAATAAAAATTGATCTTTCGATAATCGAAACATTCTAGGGAAAAAGGCGCTTGTTTAGATTGAGTGCTGGAATACATAATCTAAGGAAAGATCTAAATCATGGCTGTATATAAAAAAGAAAACGCTTAATTGGTAGGGGGAGAGAAGAGATGAAAAAAATCAAATTATCTGTAATACCGGGGGATGGGGTCGGTAAGGAAATTATGCCACATGCTGTTCGAGTAATGGATACAGTAGCAGAAATTCATGGTGGATTATCGTTCGATAAGGTTACATATCCTTGGAGCTGTGAGTATTACTTAGAGCATGGAAAGATGATGCCTGAAGACGGTTTAGAGCAATTAAAAGATAGTGATGCAGTCTTTTTAGGCGCAGTGGGTAACCCTCAGCTTGTTCCAGACCACGTGACGCTGTGGGAGCTGTTAATAAAAATTAGAAGAGAGTTTGAACAGACTCTGAATATTAGACATGCAAAACAAATCGAAGGCATTCAATCGCCGATTACGAACCCAAATAACTTTGATATTATTGTTGTACGTGAAAATAGTGAAGGGGAGTATAGTGAAATCGGCGGAACGATGCATAAAGGACCAGATGAAATTGCAGTCCAGAATGCGGTCTTTACACGAAAAGCCTCCGAAACAGCAATGAGATATGCGTTTGAATTAGCCAAATCGAGAAAGAACCATGTCACGAGTGCAACGAAATCAAACGGGATCGTCTACTCGATGCCGTTCTGGGACAGAGTGTTTAACGATGTAGCTAAAGATTATCCCGAAATCGAGACGGCTTCTAATCACATTGATGCATTAGCGGCGTACTTTATTACTCGCCCGTCTAGCTTCGATGTGGTTGTTGCAAGCAATTTGTTTGGTGATATTTTAACGGATATTAGTGCAGCTATTATGGGCAGTATCGGAATTGCGCCTTCCGTGAATTTGAATGTAAATGGCAAATACCCATCGATGTTTGAACCAGTTCATGGATCAGCACCTGATATTTATGGAAAAGGCATTGCTAATCCGATCGGACAAATTTGGACAGGTAAAATGCTTCTCGACCACTTCGGAGAACACGAAATGGCGGATCTGTTAATGAAGTCGATTGAAGTCGTCATTGCAGAAGGTATTAAAACTCCGGATCTAGGAGGAAGTGCATCAACCGAAGAAGTAGCCGATGCGATTGTTGCTCAGTTAAGAAGATCTAATTAGAATATGCTTGAGAGTAATGCAATAAGGAGACCATCCCCAAGTAATCGAGGGGTGGCCTCCTGTTTTTATGGCTTATTTTTATAGAGTTCTTTGCATACGGATTTTTGCTGTACATGCTATTTTAAGTCATTTGAACGATTAATCCTATTTCTACTTTTCCTCTAATTTGAAGTTAAAATGGCAGACGCCTTCTTTTAAAACGTATTGATCATGATCGACTTCAAAGTTGGGGTTATAGCCTTTCGCAACAGCAGGATCAATCATCTCACAATATAAAATCCCATATTCATGCATATTGTCATCGGCCCATTGCTGACCAAACGGGCATTTCGTAAAGGTTTGTTCAATGGATTGTGGTTTGAAGATGTTTTCAAATTCAAACAGTTCACTTCGACCCATATCATAGTTTGATAGGTAGTTTTCAATTGTATTCGGTTTTCCGAGATGCGCCGCCCTATGTGCGATTCCTTTCCCGCGTGCCTCTCCAAACGTACGAACACCTTCTCTGATTACATCTTTACCTTCTTCACCATACACATCTACAACCGCTTTAGTAATTTGCGCAAATAACTTAGCCATCAGACTATAAATAGTTAGATCACCATACTTATGGACTCGATCAAACTCATGAGGAATGTAATCAGCTAACACATGCTCTTCGCCTTCGCGTGTCGCTTGTTCCCCAATATCGTATGCCTCTTGGTATCCGAAGCTTTCTAAGCCTTGTTGCAGCAGCTTTTCTCCTTCGGTATCGTAAGAAGAAGTAACGGATTTCTCTATATGAGTAAACAATTTTGCTGTAATTCGATACATCGATAACGGTGGTAATGGAGTCTTGTTTGTTTCCATTTCGCTTTTGCCTCCTAGCCTACTTATTTATTATTCTATTATATCTTCTTCATTTAAATCATTCAATTCATATAAAATTTGAAGGGATTGATTGGTTTTTTTAGAGGAAAATAGGTAATTTATTGGGGAATAATTAGGGGAATTGCATGTTTCCGTGGATACATGTTTTAATGAAAGAATGTAGTTATGAAAAAACAAATACTTGCACGGATTGAATAGCTAAAGCAGAGTATGAGCGTGGCATAATTGTTAAGCGGACTCTGAGGCCCTTATTTGATCAAATACGGAAGCTTTTTTCTGTTTAGGGGACTCAGAAGCCCTTATTTCGTAAAATCTAGCATGAAATCACATAGATTAGCTAAAATAAGAGCCTCTCAGTCCGCTAAAGTCTGAAAGATGTCCGATTACCGAAAATAAGGTCCTGTGAGTCCGCGTAGGGATCGGTCCGTTAAGCTCTTTGCACTTGGTCAGTTGAGCTCATTGAAATGATCAGTAGGAATTATTTAAAATGGCTAGTTGAGACGGTTAAAATTAGTTGGTTCATTCATAAAATAGGTAACAACAGGCACTAGAATTTGTGGTTTTCACATAGTGCTCGATATTTAGTGTGATACACATTAGTAATCTTTTATATACATGAGACATCATTTAGACAAAGTAATCTTTTATATAGGTGGGTGAAGAGAATTGGGTATTTTAATTACCATCATCATTATCATTTGTTTGGTTGGTTTTTATATGACGATGCAAGTTACGAAAGAAGATGGTTCGAATTACAATAGTGAAAAGTCTGCGAGAAATATGACGTATGTTTACATTTTAGCACCGGTGGTAGTTTTAGTTTTAATCGTCATCATTTCAGTAACAGGTGGTTTGTAGGGGACTAGCTTCTTTCTAAGCAAATGTTACCTATAGTTTTTTGATAATTTTCTGGCTTCTGTTTGCGTCATACATAAAGAGTAGACCTCTCTACTAAATCAATAATGGAGTGACTATAATGGTGGATTTACGTGATAAACCACATCTTGTCGGTGAAAAAGTGATAATGCGCCCTTTTAAAGAGGACGATTTTCCGCTGCTTCAAGAGTGTTTAAACGATAAGGAAGTCCTAAAACTGACAGGAAGTACACCGATTCTCGATTGGGAACCTGTCCTTCGCTGGTACCAAACAAGAAATGTGCAACCCGATCGACTAGATTTAGCAATTGTTGATCAGACACTGGACACTTTGGTAGGGGAAGCCGTTGTCAATGAATATGATGAACCAAACGAAAGCATGAATTTTCGGATCCTAATAGGGCCGAAGGGAAGAAATCGTGGATTCGGAACGGAAGCCACCCAACTTATGATCGATTTTCTGTTTCAAACGACAAATCTAAAGCAGCTCACCTTGAGTGTCTTTGCCTTTAACCCCAGAGCGCAAAGAGTATATGAAAAAGTTGGTTTTGAGGTGGATAGTGTAGATAAAAACGATCTAGAATATGAAGGACAATGGATTGATTCCATTAATATGAAACTGACCCGAGGTACTTGGTTGAAAAAACGGGCCTAACAAAAAGCAAGGATCGTTTAATGAAAAGTTGCAAGATCGCTCCATGCAGAGCGGTCTTTTTTAAGGGGTAACAGCGATATTTTACACGCAGATTTAAAATTTACCAATTGGGGCACTCATTGAGGGAAACCCTTTGAAACAATGTCCATGAGTATAAGGTAGCGATAAAGAAATTTTTAATACAGGATCCGATTGGATTATTTAAATACGAGACAGTGTGATATGCTCTAGTGAAATTTTAGGGTACTCAGAGGCTCTTATTTGCTAATAATGAGTGGCAAACGTTAGAAATTTTGCTAGATAAGGGCCTCTCAATGCCTTATCATTGTGAAATCATTGATATTTTAACAAATAGCGTCCTCTCAGTGCCTTATTATTGAAATTGATTGATCTTTTCAGGATAGTGTATCTCAAGTCCGCTTAGCGAAACTCCTCCCTAAACCCCTTGCTAAACCCTTCTAACCTCTGATCTCCTATTTAATTCAATTAGGATAATATAGTATGATATAAAAATGACACTTAAAAGAGAAACCTAGAAAAATAGATGGGTGTCATTCTTAGCATACATTTTATAGGGGATTGGGGTAAAAGATGAAAAGAACCGTTTTACTACTTCTAACTTTACTATTCTTAATGGGATGCAGCGAGATACCAGAAGCGGAGCCCGTAGAAAAAGGTACGGAAGAGGTCCAAGAACAAGTTCAAGAAGATGCACGAACTGAAGACGAGCAAGTGGAAGAAGACCAGAACGAAGAAACAATCGATCATTCCGAAGAACGTGAAACGACTACGGACACAGATGAAGAAAAACAAGGCTTCATTCCAGCTCATGTCGTTCGCGTTGTTGACGGTGATACAATTATTGTAAAGCTAAACAACGGACAGGAAGAACGGGTGAGGCTATTATTGGTGGATACGCCAGAGTCGGTTCATCCGAATAAACCCGTACAACCATTTGGTCCGGAATCAAGTCAGTTAGCGAAAGATATGATGCCGGTAGGAGAAAAAGTCTACCTCGAGATGGATGTCGGTGAACGAGATCGCTATGGCCGCTTGCTGGCCTATGTGTGGGTAGGGAACAAGATGTTCAATGAACTGCTCTTGGAAAAAGGGCTTGCCCGGGTTGCCTATGTGTTTGCACCGAATACAAGGCATGTTGACCGTTTTTATGAAATCCAGAAAAAAGCCCAGCAACAAGCCATTGGTATATGGAGTATTGAAAACTATGCAACCGACCGCGGCTTTGATGAAAGTGTAGTAGAAGAAAAGAAAGAAACCGCTGCAACACCAGCTCCAAAAGCGGGCTGTGACAATCCAACGATTAAAGGAAACCACAGTTCAAGCGGCGAATTCATCTATCACGTACCAGGCGGCCAATTTTATGACAGAACCAATCCAGAAGAGATGTTTTGTACAGAAGAAGAGGCCGTAGCAGCAGGGTATAGGAAGTCGAAGAGGTAAGTTTCTTATTAAATTGGAGAAAAAGTCATTAGATTACTTTAGTGATATTCGCTCTACGGGACTGTCTCCATAAGAAAAGTAGGGGACAGTCCTTTTTGTGTCATCGTAAATTGCTTCAACTCTCTTGCGTACCCAAAGCCTAATAATTTGGCTCCACTTAAAACAACATTACACTTCTACATTAAACACAATCCTATCAATTGTCCCTTTGTAGTATTCATAGTCACCGTCTGGCAAATGCCAAACGATTCTCACATCCTTAGGTATTTTTAGCTCATCTACAAGCTGATAGCTATCAACAATCGCTGAAAATTTCGTTTTTTCATATTGGCCTTTACCCATATCGTAATACCTGTCATCCGTTTCAAATCGAGAAAACAATCCTTCCTGATCAAAATGAAATAAGCCGGAAACCTTGAATTCTCCATCTTTGAGTTGTGCCTTAACTGTCCTCTCATCCATCTGTTCCCAAGAAACGTAAGGTCCAAATATGTAAGCAGGTATAAAAAGAAATTCGCAAAACACTGTAATTAAAGAGGATTGAGAGACCTCTCTGCCTTTTCCATTAATAATTGTAAAAAGATGAAAAAGTTTTCCTTTCATCTCTCCTTGTCCATTTCGATAAATATCCCTCCCAGACACTGGCATCGTTAAAAATTTCATATAAGCGATCCGAGCGAGAGGATCAATCGAATTAAACTGCTTAGTTTCAAGTGGCTGCCAGGGTTTGTCTGGGTTTAATTTGATAAAACTTTGTTTCCAGAAGACGTCCGCATTGTACATCATCGGCTGATTGATATATCCCGTCGTATATAAATACTTTTTGATCGGTTCAGGCAAATCCGCTATTTTTTCCTCAGTAAAATATTCTTTTTTATATGTAGATGATACTTTTGAAATCTCTTCCATTCTTTCCGTTTGGAATACCTTGAACATGAATAACTGCCCCTCTCCAAGTACAAAACCCTATTGCTACGGTTAACCCGGTTTCTAAAAAACACCTAAATTCCTTGCTTTCTATATTAACCATAATCGAAATGCTATGCTCCAAGTAAATATACGTGTGAAAAAATTGTGAATGTTACCCAAATATTGACGGGAAGGAAGTTGAATGAGTCCATTAATCTTGTGAAAATAGGGGATGAGCGTTTAACTGGGGCCAAAACTTCACTTCAAGCCTTTGAGTAGCAAAAAAGGCTACGTGGGAGAAGGTTGAACAAAGGCTTAGGGTGCAACGTCTGTAGCTACGTCTATGTGCCCCACATCGTGTGGGTCGCTGTAACCACCCGATTGGTTCGACTAATATGAAGAAAACTCCCACTGAAAAAATTTCACTTTATTTTAGGGGACTGAGAGGCCCTTATTTCACCTAAAAATGAGCACTTTTAGTCATTAGCGGACTCAGAAGCCCTTATTTCCTATTAATCAAGGAGATTTCCTAGATATTTTGCTAGATAAGGGCCTCTCAGTCCTCTGAGTCTGTTAAATCATTGATTTTTTCACAAATAAGGGCCTGTCAGTCCTCTAACCGTGTCACACTATAGATCCTGCCAAAAATAGATCCACTCAATCTGTAGAAGTCAAAAGGATCCTTGAAACGAGCAACCTTCTAAGCTATTCTAAGGAAAGCTTTGCTAAGAAAACCCTCCTATATAAAATGGTATTTATGTTAAAATAAGTATAAATCGCTATTAATCTATGGAGCACTCTCCTGTAATTGAATAAAAACGCAAGTCGAACAATAAAATAGCTTGTTTCGAGAATTAGAGTTTTACGAACTTGGCGGCAATAGGCAGTGCTATAGAAAAGGGGATCGTTATGTGGTTATTTATGATCATTATTATTATTGGGATCGGGACCGTGATTGGGTATTTACAAGAACAGACCAAACAAAATAAGAAAATAATTGAACTACTAGAAGAGTTAAATAGGAAAAATCAATAGCTTTTTACGGTATAACGAATGTTTACCGGCTGAAAAGATTAGTGAGTAAAGAGGATGGTAGGATAGTCGAAATGAAGCTAATAAGCCACTGATTACTACGAACAAAGATTTATTTGTATTTGTGGGGTTCTATTTCTTATTCTGAAGTAACTATCTCCTAGTAGTTACTTTTTTTAGTGATTCCGACGCTTTTCACTAGGGATTGTTTGAATGGTTCTCTTTTCAAGAAGGATTTGTTTGACTGGGACAGCCGTTTAAACTATTAATCTTCTAACTAGTATAGACGAAATTACAAATATTTGGTATTATGCTAGGAATTTATGTTTTATTTCGTGGTGAAAGGATGTCAGGTAGTGAATAAGTTACCGATTAGTATTGCCTTCTTAGGTGGTTTTCAATGGTTATTTTTTATGTTTGCTAATACAGTAGTGATACCAATTTCCATTGGAGTTGCATTTGACTTAGAGCAAATTGAAATTGTCTCTGCTATCCAACGTTCGTTTATTTTTACCGGTATTGCTTGTATTTTGCAAGGGTTGATCGGGCACCGGTATGCTTTAATGGAGGGACAATCTGGATTATGGTGGGGGGTGATTTTAAGTCTTGCTGCAACGGCTAGTACATTAAATGTCGAGTTGACGACAATCGGAGGGAGTATCGCTGTTGGAGCTATTATTTCAGGTCTGATCGTCTCGATTTTAGGGGCGTTAGGGCTTGGTGAGTTGTTGAAAAAATGGTTCACGCCAGTTGTAATGTTCGTTTTTTTATTATTGCTTGCCAATCAATTAATTTATATCTTTTTAAAAGGAATGCTAGGATTAAATGAGAGTGAGTATATTGATGTTCGTGTCGCTAGCTTTTCTTTTGTGATCGCAGCGATTACGATTTTTCTAAATGTTAAAGGGAAGGGTGCCATCAGTAATCTTTCTTTACTAATCGGAATGGCGATCGGTTGGATTGGCGCGGTTTTCCTCTTGCAGCATGAAACTGTCAGTTCTGTAAAAACAACACCTTTTCTTACGTGGTTTCCGTGGGGGCAACCGAGTTTTGAATGGGGGATTATCCTGACTGTTGTGATCACTGGTTTACTGAATACAACGAATACGATCGCGACTTTAAAAGGGGCGGAAGATATTTATGAGAGGGAGACTCAGCCGAGGCAGTATCGCGCGTCTCTCATGCTGTCTGGCGGCTATACGTCAGTTTCAGGGATGTTAGGACTTGTTCCTTATGCACCTTATGCCTCTTCACTCGGTTTTTTACAATCAACCGGAATTAAAGAGCGATTACCATTTTTCATCGGTTCAGTCCTATTTATCATCATTGGCGCTATTCCGGCATTAAGCGCGTTCTTTTCGACGATTCCTCATAGTGTAGGAAATACGATTTTGTTTGTCGCTTATTTGCAGTTGTTTCGGTCTGCACTGAGAAATATTGAAGGTTTGCAATTCACATCAAAAACGATTTATCGCATTGCCTTTCCGGCATTGTTAGGGATGTCCATTATGAACCTCCCAGCTGAGGCATTTACAGAAATACCAGTACTCGCTCAGCCACTTGTTTCAAATGGATTACTAATGGGGATCTTAGCTGCCTTATTTAGTGAATTCATCTATTATCTGTCCCAATCGAGAAAGAAAGCGGTGGAACAAAGACATGGTTTAGAGCAATAATTAAACACTTGGATATCTTTGATTTATCCCAGTTATCCGGCGCAAAAAAACCGACTTTAAGCCTTTGAGGAAGCAAAAAGGCTTAAAGTGGGATGCGAGTGAACACAGACGTAGCCATGTCTATGTGGCAACGTCTGTGTGACTCACATCGTGTGGGCCGCTGTAACCACCCAGTTGGTTTAACTAATTTTCAGTAGGGCAGATGAAGAAAACCCTCTTGAAAATGTTTCACTTTATTTTAGTGGACTCAGAGGCCCTTATTTCACCTAAAAACAAGCACTTTCAGTCATTAGGGGACTCAGAAGCCCTTATTTCCTATTAATTAAGGGTATTTCATAGATATTTTGCTAGATAAGGGCCTCTCAGTCCTCTAACCTTGACAAATCATTGATATTTTCACAGATAAGGGCCTCTCAGTCCTCCTAACCCTGTCAAACCATTGAATTTTTCACAAATAAGAACCTCTCTGTCAGGATAAGTCAAAACGATCGTTTGAAACCAGTAATGGTCAAAGCTAATCTATGGTAAGAGTTCGGAGCTGTCCTTCATGAATAATAGCTATTCGCAAAGGACAGTCCATTTTTAATGATTATTTGGATGCTTTAATTGAGATTTACTACCACGTCTAGAGTTGTATTCCTTACCTTTATTGTTGTCGCCAATCTCATGGCCAAATTCAGTGTCTAGTTTTCCGTGTCTTTCCGGAGCACTTTGGTTTTTGCTGCCGCCTTTATTATTACGTTTTGTCATATGTACACCTCCCATCGTTTACAGAGGTTATTATTCCAAGCTTTTTGGGTTTCATAAGTACTTCCTATAAAATGACTTTGTAAGGATGGGTTTTCAACAAGACGTTGTTCCTTTTTTAGTGACATTATGGGATTAAAGATATTGATGTGATACAGGGGATGTGCTTTTGCACTTCATATCGTATCTCTTTCACTTCACATCGTATCTCTTTTACTCGCCTTTTTCATCCCTTTCAATAAGTAGCCGCCCTTAAATTTACGTGGCTCATAAGATATAATAAAAGCATGCGGTTCAAATTGTTCGATCATATTCATTAGTTTTGCTTCTACGCTTCTTTTGGTTAAAATCTGTAGCTGATACCTGACACTGTCTTTTCCCATGCCTTCAAATACCGTCACGCCGAACCCATTCTCCCGGAGTGTTGACACGAGCTCCATATTTTTGTTCAGTAGGTTAACGGTTAGGGTGGTATAGCCTAAAGCCAATTTATTTTCAATATAGCCGCCTAAATAAATACCCGCTGCAAATCCTAAGGCATAAACAAGCATCTCTGCAACACTTTGCTCACCGCTGAGGACGATTGATAGCCCAAACACATAAATTAATGCTTCCATAAATCCAAAGATAGAAGCAAACACACTCATATTTTTAACAACAAAAATGATCCGTAGAGATAATATGGGGACTAATATAATTTGTAGTAAAAAAATCAACAGGATGCTAGACATATCACATTCCGCGCTTTCTATAAAAAAGTAAGCAAGTCTTCTTTTAGAATTGCCAAAATTTATTAAATTATGTGCATGATAACTGGTGATGTCACTGTTAAAACAGATAAAGTCGTAATACTACAACCACAAGGGTAACGGAGTTATTTGAGGAAGAAATGGGCTCATCAAGCGAAGTTCTGATCTAGTGTTTCCAGAATGAGGAAGAAATGGGTTCACAAAGAGTGGTTCTGATCCGATATTTCTAGAATAAGGAAGAAGCAGGTTCATAAAGAGCGGTTCTAATCCGATATTTCCAGAATGAGGAACAAACGGGCTCATAAAGTGCGGTTCTGATCCGATATTTCTAGAATAAGGAAGAAACGGGTTCGTAAAGCGCGGTTCTAATCCGATATTTCCAGAATGAGGAAGAAATGGGTTCATAAAGCGAAGTTCTGATCCATTATTTCCAAAATGAGGAAGAAATGGGTTCATAAAGCGCGGTTCTGATCCAATATTTCCAGAATGAGGAAGAAATGGGTGCATAAAGCGCAGTTCTGATCCAATATTAAGCTATACCCTCAAAAAGTATTTAAAACACGAATACCATAGTTATTCGTGTAATCATAGCGAGTTTAGTATAATTAAATTGAAAAAACTGACGAAATTCTGAGGGAACGAATATTTTTTAATTGTAAAAGGAGTTGCGCATTATGGTTGGAGTAGAACTTAATATGGTTGTGAAAGACAGCTTAAAAGCATTGGAGTTATACGAAAAAATATTTGAGATCGAGCGTGTGGAGGTTTCCAACTTTCCTCGTGGCGAAAATGAAGTAGTTTTTACCCTATATGGCTTTCGGATGCATATGTTAGATGAAAACCCGCAATTCCATTTGATTGCACCCAATCCTGACGACCCTAAAACGAGTTGGGTTAATGTGACTGTACCAGATATTGAGAAGACTTATACTAAGGCAATGGATTTAGGGTGTACAGAGGTGCAACCGGTGACAGAGATTGCTGATTACGGAGTTTCGAACGCCATTTTTATGGATCCCTTTGGTTATATATGGTTGCTGCATCAAGTGCATAAAGAGGTTAGTCATGAAGAGCGTATAAAGCTTTGGGAGGACAAAAGGGACAAGTAACAGTGGATCTATTACAAGCATAGAGTTTTATTAATATTAAGAAATGAGATCTTGGATGAATCATTTCATTTTTTTAGGAGAGAAGAATATGGACGTTTTTGCAGAGTATTTAGCAGGTATTGATAATCTTGATCACCGGGAACGAACAGAGGAAGTTTTGTCGTGGGTTGCAAATAAATTTCCAAATTTAGAACCACAAATCAAGTGGAATACGCCAATGTTTTCGGATCACGGCACATATATCATCGGGTTTTCCATAGCGAAGAAACATATGAGTATTTCACCCGAAGAAGCAGGCATTACGCACTTTGCTGATGACATTGCACAAGCTGGTTACAGTGCTACTGCAGGCTTGTTTCGAATTCCATGGAACAAACCGGTAAATTACGAATTACTTAAGAAAATGATTGAATTTAATATTCAAGATAAAGCAGAATATACAAGTTTTTGGCGAGAATAAAAAACATATTGTAAATGATTACAGTGGTTAAGGAAATATTTCTTTACTATTTCAAACAAATAGCATGTAACACAAAAAAAGGATAGTTAAAGCAGATAAAACGGCCTTCCTATCCTTCTTTTTAAATAGCTTAATAACCCTGAGTATAGTTATCACCTTATTATATATTTTAACAGCTCATATCGATTACAAGATGTAGATCCAGACCTTATCGCTGGCATGAACAAGGGAGTTCAAGGTTTAAAAATTAAAATTAATCAAATAGAAGGAAAAGCTAAGCTAAGTCAAAACCATTCCATACAGCGACAAGAGCTGGTGATCAACCAACTCGAACAAATATCAAATACAGATGAGCAACAAATTTCTAATTTAATGAAAGGAAATTTTAAAAAATAAGGTTGAATGTTATTATATTAACCGGAGCGCTGATTTGAAAAAAGGTCGACGTTTTTATTTTGTTCTAACAAGTCAGACGATCTAAACGTCTGTAATAGTACATTTAGATAAGATGGTATGGTTTAATAAATCGTATTCAAGAAACTACGTAAGCTAGAACTTCATTATTAAAGTCACAATAACAGCTTGTTTTTTTCTTTCTTCTATGATAAATTTATAAATCTGCCGCACAAAAGAAATTATTAATTTAAGTAGTTGCGCAGAATTTTATAATGTGATATATTATTTTATGTCGTCATTAAACAGTGTGTTTTTAAGTTTAGTTGAAGCAAAATGATGCTGATAACTTTTTTTTAAAAGCACTTGCGATGATAATTATATTATGATATTATATTCCTTGTCGCTATCAGCGAAGGTTAGAGAGGATTTAACTTAGTAATTGTTGCATTCACAACTTTTCAAAAAAAGATGTTGCGCAGAATTAATTACTATGATATAATAAATCTTGTCGCTAACAAACGACATGCAAAAAAAGTTCTTTGAAAACTGAACAAAAAGCCAAGCGAAATAAATGAGATACATGATATCTCGTCAATGTTTTAAAAACGTCACGTTTGTGACAA
>NZ_JBYCKM010000012.1:0-53787 GCF_057473385.1 Alkalihalobacterium sp. TH-98
TAAAATTATATTATCGCGGGGTGGAGCAGTCTGGTAGCTCGTCGGGCTCATAACCCGAAGGTCATAGGTTCAAATCCTATCCCCGCAACCAAAAAAAATTATCGCATCTACTTCGAATTACTACTAGGAAGATAATATAAGTAGTGCTTGAAGAGTGCAACTAAAAGTGGTCCCGTGGTGTAGCGGTTAACATGCCTGCCTGTCACGCAGGAGATCGCGGGTTCGATTCCCGTCGGGACCGCCATTATTATTTTCATATTAGAGGGTTGAGAGAAGCAAGAAGTTTGAGGAAACAACTGAACGAACGCCGGATTGTATTTTGATACATGAGGACGTGAGTGAAGGAAGTTGACGAAGAAATTCGAAGCTTATCACAGACCGAATTAGGCTCGGTAGCTCAGTCGGTAGAGCAATGGACTGAAAATCCATGTGTCGGCGGTTCGATTCCGTCCCGAGCCACCATTTTTGCCGGTGTAGCTCAATTGGTAGAGCAACTGACTTGTAATCAGTAGGTTGGGGGTTCAAGTCCTCTCGCCGGCACCAGCAGTTTTATAGAATAACATTAAAATAAATCACTTTAGATGTAGAGTGACATATGATATAATAAGTAACATTAAAGAATGTTGGAGGGGTAGCGAAGTGGCTAAACGCGGCGGACTGTAAATCCGCTCCCTGAGGGTTCGGCGGTTCGAATCCGTCCCCCTCCACCATTAATCGTAAATTGTAGGGGCATAGTTTAAAGGTAGAACTACGGTCTCCAAAACCGTCAGTGTGGGTTCGATTCCTACTGCCCCTGCCATTTAAAAATTTACTATTGGGCTATAGCCAAGCGGTAAGGCAACGGACTTTGACTCCGTCATGCGTAGGTTCGAATCCTGCTAGCCCAGCCATTTGCGGAAGTAGTTCAGTGGTAGAACATCACCTTGCCAAGGTGAGGGTCGCGGGTTCGAGTCCCGTCTTCCGCTCCAGAATATATGGCGGCATAGCCAAGTGGTAAGGCCAAGGTCTGCAAAACCTTTATTCACCGGTTCGAATCCGGTTGCCGCCTCCAACTTAAATACTTATAGTCCTTTATACCCTTGCCGGGGTGGTGGAATTGGCAGACACACAGGACTTAAAATCCTGCGGTAGGTGACTACCGTGCCGGTTCAAGTCCGGCCCTCGGCACCATTTTAAATTTACCATGCACAGTTTGACTGTGTTTTTTTATTACTATATGCCGGTGTGGCGGAATTGGCAGACGCGCACGACTCAAAATCGTGTTCCTTCTGGAGTGTCGGTTCGACCCCGACCACCGGTACCATTACATAACAAGTAATCTTTAATATCAACGTTTCTTACAAATGTAAGGAGCGTTTTTTATTTGATTGTAAATGAGTAAATGAGGCTATGGAAAGTGCAAACTGCGTCATCAGAAAGAGAGTACCCACTTTTTTTAGGAAAACCCATTCTGTAGCTTTGAAATGATTTGAAAGAGATCTAGCTTGTCTGCAATACTCTAACTCCAAAACACAGATTATCCCTTCAACCACTGCCCCCAGTGAGAATGTTCAGCAACGATCTTCCTTTTCTCCACAGTCAGTAGGTTCGCCATAGTCCCATAAAAATAAGGCATAAAGCTAGTTTTGATTCGTTTTTGCTTATAGCGATAAACGGTTTGTTTGAATGCGTGCACAATGGTCGGTAGCATTAAATCGATCGACATGGTGATCGGAAACTTTGCGGATCGGTAGGCGATTTGGGCACGATTCCATAGCCCGCATATTTCCGTTGCTCGGCTAAAGAATGGTTTTACAGCTTTGATGAATAGCGTTGGCACATGATCGGGAATGAACGAATGGTCTAGTTCGCTTATGTCAATGTGATCTATTTTTTTGACCTGTTCCTGACGAAGATCTTTATCTTTTAATGTTTTTGTTTCAACTAAATGAGTTTCCGATTGATTTTTGTGCTCATTCGCCTTTGGTGGTTGGCGCTTTTTGTCGTTTTTGCGCGACGTCAATTGTTCCTGGTTGGGCGTGTCAAATCGGTTAAAAATATACACGCTGTGGGCATACCCACCCGTTTCGCGTACAGTATGAATAATGGAGATGATGCCTAACGATTTTGCTTTTCTAAGCATTCGTTCAAAGGTTGACCTGGAAATGCCGCCTTTGATATCTTGGCAGGCTTGTACTAGTTTACAGATGCGTGCATTACAAACACCGAGTACTTTCACACTAAAACGAGTAAGAACGTCAAATGCAATTCTTTCACCTTTTGTAAAGTGGTGTCCGTGGATGTCTAATGCCATTTTATTAGATTTGTTGAATGCCTCTAGTTTTGCAAACTGACTATATGATCTATATTGCTCAATTCGACCTGATTTCATTTTAAAATCCCCCTCTTCGTATCGTTCCGTCAATAGGTATATACAGAGTTCGAGAGGAAAACGGTGAGTCAATTTGAATTTTTTTTGTAAAGTTTGGATTTATGCTCTTGTTGATTTTAAGCCGGTTGTGGTTATACAGTCTTCGAACAAAACTCATTGTTTTGTTCCCATATGATTGTTTAATAGTTAATGTGATAGGTAGGGGGAAGTGCAGAAGTTTCTCAATTAACGGAATAGCCTTGCCGCTTTTAACCTACTATATGTTTCGATAAAAAGGATTTGGCAACGTACGATCGATATCAAATCAGAATTTTTTTTGGTTTTGGTAGATGAATAGAATGAAAGATCTGATGTACTTAAAAAAATATAGTTCTTCCTTGACCGTTTTCATCCGCATCTCCATATATACATAGTGAAAGGGGGTGAAAAGAATGCTTTCGAATTCGCGTTTAGTTATTGTGTTTGAGTCGGGTTACAACCAAATTGGTGAACCGATCTTAAAAACGAAGAGCTTCAATAATATAAAAACAGCTGCAACGAACGAACAGTTAAAAGCTGTTGCTGATGCGTTAATTCCACTTCAAGGATGGACGCCTTATCATGTGGACCGTGCTAACACGTATGCGCTAGATCTTTAATTTAATGTAATACCAATGAATAGAAAGGAGGGGCTGAAATGACGAAGAAACTTGAATTAGTCTTTGAAAACGAATTAGCAAAAACCGTTACGATTTCTTTGGACAACCCTGTTTATCCAGTGGATACCGCTGCGATTAGTGCAGCGATGGATGAGATTATAGCTCAGAACGCTTTTACATCGTCTGGCGGTAACCTGTTAGCGAAAAAAAGTGCGCGTGTAGTCGATCGCACAGTTGAAACGATTGAATTTTAATTGATGATGGTTTGGAAGGGAGGAGGCCTGGCCTTTTCTCTTTTTTAATTTGAGATGTCTAGATGTTCTGCTAAACGGGTGCTTAACGCTTTTCCTAGACGAAAGGAGGTTCTAACGATGGAGATGTGGAGGTCGCTTTTGAGTGAGTTTGGTTTCCCTGTCATGGTGACGCTCTACTTGCTGCACCGAGTTGAAAAGCAGCTAGACGCGGTCAACCAGTCAATCCAACGACTACTCGAAAGCCAAGCACCGCTTCATTACTAATGAAGCTCATGTCAAAAGAAAAGTAGTTTGTAAAAGGGAGAACTATCTTGATTGGAAACCTGCCCCGGCTTGTACTGGTTAGTGTACTGGGGGGCAGGTACCGTTGTTCTGAATAATAAGAATGGAAGTAAAGAAACCCCATCAGCTTATTCAGCTTATGGGGTTAACCGTGCTATTCAAAATGCTTCCTAATATACTCGGCTTCTTCTTCTGGAGTTAACAGTCTGGTTGCTTCTCCAACCGTACCCCCTTGTAACCGCCAAATTCGGTTATGATCTTCATCGGCTTGGCTGAAGTCTCCCTTTTGCCATCTTTCGAGAATATCCAAATAAGTTCTACTATAGGTGTAATTGTTTGCTTCAACAACCTCTATTAACCTTTCAATTCTCTCCTGAGTAATTTGCATATGGCCCCATTTTTGGCTGGCGGCTACTTTCTGGTGAGACATATGATGAATGGAATTTTGTACCGCAACTTCTGATAAGTCTAAAGGAAACTCTTCCTTCACTTCTTCTGCAGTTGGAACATTTCCTATGATCGGTTCTTCCTCATTATCAGTTACTACTTGCTCGCTTGTTCCACTCGTTTCGGCTGTTCCCAGCTCATTCAGAGTTTCATTAGTAGACAAGGTATTAAAAGCGTAGATGACGACAGCGATAATTAGTGCGATTGCAATGAAAAGAATACGACTCATTTTCATAAGTTCATCTTCCCC
Source organism: Alkalihalobacterium sp. TH-98 (assembly GCF_057473385.1). NCBI lineage: Bacteria > Bacillati > Bacillota > Bacilli > Caryophanales > Bacillaceae > Alkalihalobacterium > Alkalihalobacterium sp. TH-98. Next base: position 4,243 of record NZ_JBYCKM010000012.1, read on the forward strand.
CTTTGGACAATTTATTTTTACTTAAACTTAAGTTCTAATCAAACTTTAGGATAGAAGGATAGGAGTCTTAAAAAAGAACCTATCAAACTCAAACTAAATAAACAAATAGTCAGCCTCATATTTATAGACGTAGGATAAATAAAATAGAGGCTCAAAATATCAAAAAACTTAATATTCTTTTCTGTTGGTGATTAACCAGTAGGGCCGGGAGCAGAATTGCGGGAGTGGTCAGGGCCCTGACCACAGCTAGTGATAGACCGATGCCCAACATCATCATCCCTAGGGAAAGTTAGCGGACTCCAGGGCCCTTATTGGTGTCAATTTCGATGTTTCCTACACTTTAGGGGACTGAGAAGCCCTTATTACCCCAAAAAGCAGTCTTTTACACAAGAAATACGACGAATAACGGCCTCTCAGTCCGCAAACAATGATAAAATGATAGATTTTGATGAAATAAGGGCCTGTGAGTCCGCAAAAAATCCAAAAAACAAATAGGAGCTAGCCTTCGCTGAAGTAGTTTTAAAAAGCTGAAAAAGCTTGCTATTGCCTGGCAGTCTTTTTTGTGGGCATACCGCGGTCAGGTGTTTGCCCTCACTTGAGGAAAGAAGAGCTGATCGCAATGACGGGGGCGGATAGCCGTCAGGTCCTACTCTAATCCTTTTTCCCACAGATCCCGTAAAAAAAGATATTCGTAATGTCCTCGGTAATTGGAAGGATCTTTTGGTACACCTCTTCTTTTTGCACATAGTCTTTTAACATATTGATATAAAATAAAACCGCTTCCGCAGATAAGTCCTGATTTACAAATCCTTGTTGTTTCCCATCTTCAATCAATTTCGTAAAGTATGGAATTGTTTTTTCGATATAGACCTTCTCAATGTAATTCCCCTCTGCTGTATATTGTTTCATCATAAACTCATAAAACTCTTCATGAATTTGAGTGGCAGCCTCTTTTTTCGCAAAGATCATTTTTTGAATTTTTTCCGGAAAAGGTAAGTCACTAAAGATAACTTCTTCAAAATCATTGGCAGCTTTGTCCACATAATAAATAAAGACATCATGAATTAAATTGTGCTTACTTTCAAAGTAGTTATAAATCGTAACTTGTGATACGTTTGCTTTTTTGGCAATTTCTGAAATCGATACTTTTTGGATTCCGTATTCCGTAAATAGGGATAGTGCCGTTTCTAGAATATTCTTCTTCTTTTGTTCTCTGCGTCGTTGAAAACCGTCCATTTTTGTCACCTCAATTCAAGTTTAATAAAATTTTTGTAACAAAACAAACAATAAATTTCATAATTTCGTGTTGTCATGCATTAAATTTATATATATTATGAACTATATAAGTTAAAAAATTTCAAAACTAAATAAAGATTTTTATCCTTAAGACAGGGGGAGCATCGCCATGACGATATTAAAAACAACGAATTTAACGAAGAAGTTTGGAAGCTTTAAAGCGCTAGATGGTGTAAATTTGGAAGTGAATAAAGGTGAGATATATGGATTTATTGGTCCGAATGGAGCCGGCAAGTCTACTGCGATTCGCGTCTTGCTTGGCATTTTGAAAGCTACTGAAGGAGAAGCGAAGATTTTTGGGATGGATGCATGGAAAGATGCAGTAGAAATTCATAAGAAAGTTGCCTATGTACCGGGGGATGTGAACTTATGGCCGAACCTTACCGGGGGCGAAGTTATTGATTTATTCATGAAGCTTAGAGGAGCAACTAACAAGGCTAGACGAGAGGAACTTATTGAAATTTTCAAATTAGATCCAACGAAAAAGTGCAGAACATATTCAAAAGGAAATCGGCAGAAAGTGGCTTTAGTTGCGGCTTTTGCTTCGGATGCTGACCTGTATATCTTTGATGAGCCGACATCTGGACTCGACCCGTTAATGGAGAGACTTTTTCAAGAGCAAGTAAATGAGGCAAAACAACAAGGAAAAAGTGTCTTACTTTCAAGTCATATCTTATCTGAAGTCGAAAAATTATGTGATAAAGTCGGTATCATCCGTGAAGGAACAATCATTGAGACTGGAACGTTAAACGAACTTCGTCACTTAACAAGAACGAACTTACTTGTGGAAACGAAACAGCCGATTTTATCTATCAATGAATTAAAAGGTGTTCATGATGTGGAAACCGTAGGAAATGCTCTTTCGTTCCAAGTCGATGGGGAAGAGCTAGATGCTGTGATGAAACATGTGAGTCAGTTTGGTCTGATTAAATTAGAAAGTTCACCACCGACGCTTGAAGATTTATTTATGCGTCACTATGAAGGTACCGGGCACACCTCAACTAATGGGGTGGGAGGTGAATAAGTATGTGGAAAAATTTATATAATCAAACAGGAGTGTTGGCTCGCCTGATCATTAAGCGGGACCGGGTGCGGCTGCCTGTCTGGTTACTTTCCATTAGTTTGATGAATGTAATCATCGCTTCATCTTATACGGGTTTATATCAAACCGAACAAGAGCGGCAAGCGATAGCAGAAACAATGAAAAATCCGGCAATGATCGCCATGGTCGGACCTGGTTATGGATTAGACAATTACACAGCAGGAGCTATGTTCGCCCACCAAATGCTGTTATTTACAGCTATTGTTGTAGCGATCATGAGTATTTTACTTGTTACTCGCCATACCCGTGCGGATGAAGAAGAGGGGAGAATAGAGCTAGTTCGTTCCCTTCCAGTCGGTAAATTATCGAATATTACGTCTTCCGTACTTGTCATGATTGGTGCGAATGTTCTTTTAGCATTGATTACAGGTTTAGGACTGTATGCATTGCAAATAGAAAGTATGGATTTACAAGGATCCCTTTTATACGGGGCAGCTATCGGAGCAACGGGTATCTTTTTTACTAGTGTTACGGGTTTGTTTGCACAGCTGTCAGAAAACTCTAGAGGGACGATTGGACTTTCGTTTGCGGTATTAGGTGGAGCTTATTTAATTCGGGCCGTTGGAGATGTAAGTAATGAAATGCTTTCATGGTTTTCACCGCTTGGATGGGTTGTAGGAACACAAGCATACGTTACTAATTACTGGTGGCCAGTTATTTTGACGATTTGTGCAGCGATTGTACTGTTGGCTATAACGTTCTATTTAAATACGATTCGTGATTTAGGAGCTGGGTTCTTACAGGCTAGACCGGGTAAAAAACATGCATCGCGTTTCCTTCAAAGCCCATTTGGCTTAGCTTTTCGATTGCAACGGACAGGAATTATTGCCTGGGCGATTGGGATGTTCATTTTAGGAGCTTCTTATGGGTCGGTGTTAGGGGATTTGGAGTATTTTTTTGATAGTAATGAAATGATGGCGGAATTTTTAGCTCCTGTCGAAGGCTTTTCTTTAGTTGAACAATTTTTACCGATGCTTATGTTAGTAATCTCAATCATCTGTACGGTTCCTGCGCTTCTTTTCGTTCTCAAACTTAAAAATGAAGAAAAAAAGAATATGACGGAACATTTATTAGCAAGAGCTGTATCACGAACAAAACTGATGGGAAGCTATCTCTTGGTTTCCATTATCTTTGGGGCAACCGTCTTCGTTCTAGCAATAGTCGGACTTTGGTCTGCCGCAGTTTCAGTAATGGAAGAAGCGATTTTATTTTCTTCAATAGTAAAAGCCGGCATGGTTTATTTTCCAGCTATGTTTGTGTTGGTAGGTTTAGCGGTATTTCTAATGGGATATCTTCCAAGGCTGACTAGTCTAACTTGGTTGTATTTAGGATATTCTTTCTTTGTTGTCTATTTAGGTGGATTACTTCAACTTCCAACGTGGATGGAGAAGGTTTCCCCATTTGCGCACGTTCCACAATTCCCAGTAGAAGAGGTGACGGCATTACCGATCCTTATTTTAATAAGTATTGCTGGTGTTCTTTTGTTCATAGGGTTTCTGGGATATAACAAGCGGGATATAGAAGGGTAACGATATAAAGATGAGTCTCTCGTTAACAGAATTTTGTTAACGGGGGACTTTTTCTTTTACTAAAATTTAAATGAAAAAGCGCATTATTTGCGCTTCTGCCACCACGTGGACTCCCCTAATAGACCTTTATAGATGGGTTTCTCTTTATGTTGCAACTCACTTTTAGGCAGACAGTCAGGACATACTTTCTTAGTATCCTCTTTTGATGGAGTCAATAAATCTCTCCCGCATTGACTGCAAAAAAAGGGTGAATTCATCATACGTTTCACCTCACCAGCCTTTCTTATTTAAATCATAGATACGCTTGTAGAATGGAAGAAAGAACACCTAGTTTTTTGTATTTCGGTGATGTCTAGCTCCAGGCGCTATCGGCTCGAGGTCGCTTCGGTCCACCAAGCGTGTCTAAAGAGCAAGACACGTATTGTTGGCCCTCCAGCGCTTGTCACCGATAAGCAGGCGCCTTCCGCTTTTCGGTGATGTCTAGCTCCAGGCGCCATCGGCTCGAGGTCATTTCGGTCCATCAAACGTGTCTAAAGAGCAAGACACGTATTGTTGGCCCTCCAGTGCTTGTCGCCGATAAGCAGGCGCTTTCCGCTTTTCTTATCAGTATATGCAGAGGAAGAGAGAATGGTTTTAATCATGAGGGCTCTAGAAAAATAGAAAACTACCATACCGCTTTTCGATATGGCAGTTCATCATCTTATTTAAAAACTTTTACGTTTACTTCTTTTACACCCCAATTGATGGCGTCTTGCTTGTTCGGTATGAAGATATCAATTTTGTTTCCTTGAATGGCACCGCCTGTGTCACCAGCTATCGCATGTCCATAGCCTTCGACGTAAACTTTTGAGCCTAATGGGATAACGCTAGGGTCAACTGAGATTACTTTTTTATCCGGATTATCTTTTAAGTTAATTCCAGTTGAAGTAATTCCAGAGCAACCTTCACAAGATGCAGTGTATGCAGTAGCTGTCATCGTTAGTTCCATCGCTACATTATCATTTGAAGTGGGCTCAGAAGCTGCGTCTTCTTTTATCGCTTCTTCTGTATTAGGTTTTTCTTTAATAGGCTCTTCCTTGATAGTTTCTTCTTTAGTTGACTCTTCTTTGATAGGCTCGTCTGAGACTGCTTCCTCCTGTACTGGCTTGTCCGGTACTGAAGGCGCTTCTTCTACTTCTTCCTGCTTCACATCTGAAGAAGGATTTACTTCTGTATTGCTTGGTACTTCAGTATCAGTAACACTAGCAATTCCTTTTGATTGAGCTGCTGGTTGAGGATTTCCTTTTAAATAAACGGTTAATGTATCACCGGCTAAGATAAAATGAGGATCATTAATCTGATTCCAGTCCTGTAACGCTCTCCAAGAAATATTGTCATACTGAAGGGCAATTTCTGATAAAGTATCACCTTTTTGAATGTGATATTCTTCAGTAAGCGCTACTTTTAAACGCTCTTCTGGATGAATGATATGATTGGTAAGTCCATTCCACTCTTTCAAATCTTCTACTAATATATCATTAGCGTTTGCGATTCCCCATAATGTATCCCCTTTTTGAACGGTAACTTCCTTAGCAGATGTGTGTGACCCTAAACTAAATGTCCCGTAAATTGCAGCAACGGTTACTAAAGAAACGATCCTTTTTTTCATAGACTACCTCCAAAATTTAATGTTTCTCTCTAATTGGTTTTTATGATAGCACAAGAAATTCTGAGACAAAGAACAAGCCCATAACAATTGGTTTACACACATAACACTGTTATGTACAAACTATTACATGATACTGAATTCTCCTCAAAAATAATGAAAGGTTGTGAGAAATTAATGAATTCAATACATAATCTACGGTTTGTCCTAATCATATAACTGTGGAATAACGTAACTTCAGTGAATATATATTAAAGTCCTGAATTTTTTTTCTTTAGATTATTAAAATTCTAAAGGCGAGTAAGGTAGAAGACAAATTTTGAAAATTGGGGAGATTATCTTGGAGACTATAATTATGCTTGGTATATTGCTTGTACTGTTGTTGGTAGCCGTTTTTGGCTATAGATTTTTTATTCAAAGAAAAATCATCAAAAAGAGTAAAAGGTTGATAAAGAATGGCGGTATAAGCCAGGTTGAAAAGTTATATATTGGCGGCATTAGGCAGTATATCTTAATTGAAGGTAAAAGCAAGGACTTGCCGATTTGTTTATTTTTACATGGGGGACCTGGGGTGCCTTTTCCTTTTGGTGTAAGCTCTAGATGCTTATTCCCAGAAATCACGGAGCACTATTTAGCTGTTTATTATGACCAGCGCGGTGCAGGAAAGAGCTATTCAAAAGCAATCGATCCTAAATCAATGAAGATTGAACAATTTATTAATGATATTCATGAGCTTGTGGATTATTTAAGAGAGAAGTTTCAACAGGATCAGGTGATGTTAGTTGGCATGTCATGGGGGACTATACTTGGAACAGAGTTAATCAGACGCTATCCCAAAAAATTTTCCACTTACGTTGGCATTTCTCAAGTTGTTAATGAAACAGAATCACAAAAATTAGCGAAGACATGGTTGGCAGAGAAAGCAAAGCGCACTGGAGATCAGCGAGCACTTCATGTACTAAAAGACCTTGGGGAACCGCCCTACGTCGGAAAAAAGGATGAGCGACTCGATAAGCTGATTTCTAAGTATAAAGGAGATCTATATGAAGATCGAAGTACAAAAAAGCCAAACCTTTTACGATTAGTTAGAGGGGCGTTTATATCCCCGGATTATACACTGCCTGATCTTTGGAAGGCGCTGATAACTGGGGCAAAGTTCAGCTTAATGGAAAGTAAGGATTTACAAACGGAAATAGCAAACACCAATTATTTAGAGACGATTTCTAATATTGAGATTCCGATTTGCATAATTCAAGGCAAACATGATAAAACGACGAACTATGAACTAGCCAAACAATTTTTCAGCTGTATTGCAGCTCCAAAAGGGAAGGAGTTTATCACTCTAGAGCAATCGGCTCATTATCCGAATGAGGCTGATTTTAATGTAATTCTTCATAAGCTAGTGGAACTAGCAATTTCAAAAGATAAGACCAATTTACCTAACTGAACAGAGCAACCTATTAGAACTGTAAACTGCTTCTCCAGCGATAGTAGGTGAATAAAGCGAACAATAAAAAAGAATCTGGGTCTCAAAATTGAGACCAGATTCTTAATCAATTGGCATATTATTTTAAGAAAGAGCGTAACATCCAATTATGCTTTTCTAATGATTGGTGAATAGCTAGAAGCATATCCGCTGTTGTTTCGTCACCGAGAGTATCAGCGGCCTCCATACCTTCTTTTAATTCATCAATAAGTGTATCAAAATCTTGGATGATTGTGGATACCATATCGTCAGCTGTTTCATTGCCTGTTGCTTCAGAAACAGATGCTGTTTCTAAATATTCTTTCATTGTTGCTACAGGATGTCCTTTAAGTGCTAATAATCGTTCTGCTAGTTCATCAATATGTAAAGCGGCTTCGTTGTAGAATTCCTCGAATTTGTCGTGTAATGTGAAAAACTGTGGCCCCTTCACATACCAGTGGTAATTGTGAAGTTTAACGAATAATACACTCCAGTTAGCTATTTGTTTGTTTAAAATGGCTGATACTTTTTCTTGAGTCATGATTAGATCACCCTTTCAATTTTCATCACACCTTACTAATTCCCATCTTAACGAAGAAATAAACCAGATTCTATATTGTTTTCGTGAATTATTTTCCAATTATGTGACGATTGAGTAGTGATAGTTCCCACCATGGACTTGAGTGAACATCTTACCGACAGATTGAAGTAATTGTTCACATTCTTCATCGTCCATTGATGGTTGGAGGTAGATCAGGTGAAGTGCTTTAGTAGTTGTCTCAGTAACAGCCGATCGTTTAGAATCAACGATTGGACTTCCGAAAGGACCTTTTTCATCAGCGGACAGCAGTTTCCCTTCCATGTTGTTTTCACGTCCGTTAATTCCTAAATAACGATCCTCTTTTGTTCCGAGGCGTATCAATACTTCCCCCTCTAATTGTTGTAAATCATAAATACCAAAAGGAATTTGATGACGGATCGAGAGAAAATTATTTATATCTACCGCAGAATTAATGGATGGTAAAAACTCGGACTTTTTAATTCTTTTAAGAAGTGCTTCTGATGACGGCCGATATCTTCCAGGGTCAATCGCAAGCAATTTAAACGTACTTCTCCATTCAGCGATACCTGGATAACTCATTAAGTCATTACTTTCAAGTTGCAGAGCTAACTCTTCTTGGTAAAACCGAATTCTTCCTTTTAACATTTGTGGTGATTCAGAAATGACGATTGATGGATATGTAATAACCCCGATCTTGAATCGAGGTACTAGTCTTTTAACTTCCTCGTCTATTGTAAGCCGAACCATATCTTCCAAAAAAACACCTCTTTATTTTTTGTTTTCATTTAGTGTAGCATATAATGGATGTAACTTTGAAAGAAAGGGTTTTTTTCATGGCATATGCCCAGTTAAAAGAAGAAATTATTGCATATAGTAAAAGTATTGATATAGATAAAATTGGCTTCACCAGTGCTGATCCATTTTTAACATTAAAAGAAAGACTAACGATCCATCGTGAATTAGGTTATGAATCTGGATTTGAAGAACCTGATTTAGAAAAACGAGTTGAACCGAAGAAGATTACACCAGAAGCTAGGTCAATTATTTCAATTGCCTTAGCATATCCTTCAAAAATGAAAAATCCTCCGAAAAGCACGAAAGGAGAACGAAGAGGTATTTTTTGCAGAGCATCGTGGGGGAAAGATTATCATCATATTTTAAAAGAGAAACTTCGACTCTTAGAAAAATTTATAGTAGAAAAGGTACCAGACGCTCACATTATTTCCATGGTAGATACCGGAGAACTTTCAGATCGAGCAGTGGCTGAAAGAGCGGGTATTGGTTGGAGTGGTAAAAATTGTGCCATTATTACACCTGAATTTGGTTCTTACGTGTATCTGGGAGAATTAGTCACCTCGATACCGTTTCAGCCCGATGAACCGCTCGAAGAACAATGTGGTTCGTGCAGGCGCTGTATAGATGCCTGTCCAACAGGTGCACTTGTTCAAGGGGGCCAGCTGGATTCTCAAAAGTGTATAGCTTACCTGACCCAAACAAAAGACTTTTTACCGGAACGGTTTCGTACGAAATTAGGGAATCGTTTATATGGATGCGATACGTGCCAGCAAGTTTGTCCAGAAAATAAGGGGAAAGATTTTCATATTCACGAAGAAATGGAACCTGATCCAGAACTAGCAAAGCCGCTTCTAATGCCATTGTTATCAATGAGCAATCGACAATTTAAAGAGCGATTTGGTCATGTTTCAGGAGCTTGGAGAGGAAAAAAGCCAATCCAAAGAAATGCAATTATTGCCTTAGCACATTTCAAAGAAAAGGAAGCTATTGAGCCATTAACAGAGCTTATGACTAAAGACCCTCGTCCTGTTATACGAGGCACTGCCGCCTGGGCACTAGCTGTAATTGGTGGGAAATCTGTAGAAAAACAGTTGAAACAAGCGAAAGACCGAGAAAAAGACGCGGATGTAGTAGAAGAGATAAATAGAGGGCTGAATATCATCGCTGAGGGCCTCTAACGTCCGTGGAAAAGATATTGTTTATTCAGTAAGATAGGTACAAGACTGGAGTTGGAAGGAAGGGATAACATGTCGGCTCAGTCAACGGTTTATTTTGATGAAATGAATAGTCCAATTGGGGCGCTAACAATTTCGGCAACTGAACGAGGCGTATGCCATATCCACTTTGGTACAGTGGATTTTAGTTTACCGACATTAAAAGCGTGGTTGAAAAAGCAAGGAATTAAAGGAGAACTTGTACAAAACAAAGAGAAAATTTCTCCTATTATTGAGCAACTCAGTGAGTATTTTGTTGGAGAACGTCATGACTTTGAACTTCCTATTGATCTTTATGGAACAGGTTTTCAAAAGAAAGTTTGGGAAGCGCTACGGAACATAGGTTATGGAGAGACACGATCATATAAGCAAATTGCACAAGAAATTGGAGCTCCTAAAGCGGTAAGAGCGATCGGTGGAGCGAACAACCAAAACCCTATTCCCATTATCATTCCATGTCACCGTGTGATCGGAAGTAATGGTGCCATGGTAGGTTACGGCGGAGGACTAGACAAAAAAGAAATCCTCCTCCAGATGGAAGGTGCAATTGAAAAAATTTCATAAACATTCAATTGGAGCAGGATCGTTTTCCTGCTCTATTTTTTTTTTGAGGGAGGGATAAGCTTTTGATTATCCCAGATATTTGCATAAGCGCGCCAATCAGGAGTAACGGTTTATGGATTACCTAAATAATTTCCAAACCGCACACAGGAGTATTGTTTAACCATAAACCTAAATATCCCCACCAACATATATCAATCGGTACAGTGGATTGCAGTAAAAATATAAAATTAGCACAATTGGTTACAAGGCATTCAATAAGACTAACTGGGACTTCGGCAAGTCCTGCTCCTTGCAATATAGCTAACATAAAGTCACATACAGAGAAGTTCCTCGTTCCAAGTGTTCTTACTGTTCCCTTAAGTGAATATGGATCTTTTGTAGGGAAAAAAGAAAAAAGGAGGGCCTCTCCTAATGATGGATCAGTTTGAACAATTGAAACGGTTAATTGAAAATAGAAATGATATGTATGTAGAAAATGTTCGGAACGACGATGATGTACTCATTTCAGAGGGTGAAAAAAAATGTTTAGAGCGAAAATTAGCAAGTCTGCAATCGAGAAACAGTGAACTTGTAAACTCCACAGTAAACGCACAAATATTAGGGCAGCGGAAGTACGATGGTGAAACGAAGGTAGAATATGTTCTGCACCTTCAACAATCGATTAAGCAACGAAGAAATTTTTATATAGAAGAATCCATTCAACACCGACAAGCTACGTTTTATCGAAATGAACTGGTTGATGACGTTGAACTGAAAGCACAATACCATGAAGAAGAAGTACCACCGAACCGTGAATGGATGCGGAGTCTGGAGGAGTCAGAAGAACGTTGGTCTTATGATCGTAGAGAAGCCGTTCGTTATGCAGAAAGATGGTGGAACGATTACAATCCCGCCTATCGCAGGTTTGAAGATAATTGTACGAATTTCATCTCCCAATGTCTAAGAGCAGGCGGTGCACCGATGATTGGTCATCCAAATCGTTCTAATGGCTGGTGGTATCGGAATAATAATTGGAGTTATAGTTGGTCTGTTGCTCATTCAATGCGCTGGCATTTAAGTGGAGCAAAGTCTGGGGTAAGGGGAAAGGAAATGTCATCTGCTAGTGAGTTGTCGCCAGGAGATGTGATTTGTTATGATTTTGATGGAAACGGGAGATGGCAGCATACTACAATAGTCGTTGCTAAAGACGAGAACGGGGAACCTTTGGTCAATGCGCAAACAACAAATAGTCGGATGCGCTATTGGAAATACGAAGACTCAACGGCTTGGACGCCTAATATCAAATATAAGTATTTTAAAATTACTGACTCATGAAAAAGATGGGGTGCCTAATACTAAGTATTAAGGCATCCTTTTTTTAACGGTACTAGTAGGGGGAAAAAAGATGTCAAATTAGTTTTAGTAAAAGATAGGATAGATGACATTGTAAGGGTGGATGCTTTTCTTCAGAACAACAAGTGGTATAATAATTCGTAGCAAATTAAATAAAGAGGTGTACATAGCGTGGGACTACATATTGTATTATATCAACCTGAAATTCCTGCAAACACAGGGAATATTGCGAGAACGTGTGCAGGGACGAATACATCCTTACACTTAATTCGACCACTAGGTTTCTCGACAGATGATAAAATGTTAAAAAGAGCAGGCTGTGATTACTGGCCGAACGTTAAAATTAATTATTATGACTCGCTAGAAGAGTTGTTTACTAAGTATGAAGAGGGTCTGTTCTATTTTATCGAAACAGTGGGGACAAAAAATTATAGTGAATTTGATTATAGTGATGAAAACAAGGAAATCTTTTTTGTCTTTGGGCGAGAAACAACAGGGTTGCCTAAAGAATTGATAGAAGAGCGAGAAGAGAATTGTTTAAGGATACCGCAGACTGACAAAATACGCTCTTTAAACCTTTCAAACACAGCGGCGATCGTAATTTATGAAGCGATCCGCCAACAAGGATTTCGTGGGTTAGTATAACTAAAAGGGAATATAAAATTTATTGGTATAAAATAGACCTATCCTCAAAGAGAATAGGTCTATTTCAATAAGTATTAATTTTTGTGAGGCTTTTCTTCATACCCAGCAGTGAAGATAGCTACAAGAAATGCTACACAAACACCAAGAATAAGTAATAATCCCATAATAGGTTTTCCTCCTTAAAAGCAATCAATCCTATCTTCTTATTATAATGTAACATAATCGCAATGTGAATGTATGTGTGGAAGTTTTCTTTTACATAAATATGATTTTTCTATGAATAGTCCATTAATTTCTATAAGTACCATACTTTTGTGTATAATAGGGAGAGAAAAAGTAATGGAGGGATTTGTAATGTACGTAGTAATGAATGAGCTTCATATACCAAAAGAAGCAAAGCAACACATATCTGAGCGTTTTGGAAAAAGTTCAGAAAACATGAAAAATGTTCCTGGTTGTTTAGAATTTTTATTTCTAGATAACGAAGCTGAGGACGGCAAACAGGTCGTTTTTACAAAATGGGAATCGAAAGAGGACTATGAGGCTTGGTTACATAGTGATGCATTTAAACGTGCGCATCAAGAAAAGCGTGAGTCAAAAGAAAAAGGACCAGCTACAGGAAACGAACTTAACGCTTATCGTGTGATTCATCATACGTAAAATTACCCTAGCTAGTTCTGTTATCTAATCTTCATTTTTCATGTGTCAGGCTCCGTTTTTAGCGGGCCTGGCATTTTGGTTTAAAGTAGTAAAGTCAGTCTAGTTTTTGATAAAAGAGTAGGAGCGGTATTAGCGCATGAAGAACAGGTATATCACGAGTCACTTTCCATTATTTTCAATCTTGTTATTTAGTACATCTCTCGCTCTTTTTACGGAAGGATATATTGTTAATCAATTACAGTTATTAGGGTTATATGATGGGATGAAGGAGTTCTTCTCCGAAAGCGGAATAAAAATTACATTACTATTTCTATTGCTGTTGTTTTTCTTTATGGTATTTTCAGCTTTAAAATTAATTGCAGATACAATCATTCAACTTTCACTATTATTTTTTTCTAATGATGAAACTGGAGATGAATTGAACAAAATTCGTTCAGGTACGTGGGTATACTTAATTGCGAGCTTGATTGCTCTTATCTTTTTTCATTCCATTCTTGTAATTATGATTGTTTTTATTAGTGCGACCTTGATTTATTTTATTTACTTCTTATATAAATTAAGTGATACGTTAACTCCACTTCATATGTTCGGTCTAATTATGTTCCATTTATTATTTTGGTTTACTTTTATTATAGCTGTGTCCTACGCAATCCTTACTCTCTACAACAGTTTTATTGCCAGCTTACCGTTATAATACGGTTGAAAGGGTAGCAGGTACCTTTAGCGAACTAAAGGTACCTGCTACCCTTTTTTAGACGTTCCTCACCTTCGGACGCTAAGTTAACTTCAGCGGCCGAGGGCAGTCCATACGACGTAAACCGGGCTTTTACTTTTCTTATCACCGCATGATGTCGCGCCAAATGAGGAGGTGGGGACCTCGATTGTAGATGGACTGAAGAGAGGACGGTTTGTCTCTTCCTACCCACACGCCTGCTGTATATTCGTCTCGAATGCCGACAAACCAAATATCGTGAAACGCATTCGTTGTTCCCGTTTTCCCGCCAATGTATGTGCTAGGTTGATTTGCCTTTTTTCCAGTACCTTCAGTTACAACTTTATGAAGAAGAAATTTCATTTGCTGATTGACACTTGAATTCCACATATGTTGCGGTGCCTCATTCCATTCATAAAGTACATTTCCTTTAAGATCAGTTACTCTTCGAATACCATATGATCGTTGGTAGACTCCATCCCTAGCAAAAGTCGTATAAGCTTGCGTTAATTCTAGGGGTGACATTCCATGAGTAAAGCCACCCAGAGCAGCAGGGAGGCCATAATCGTTTGAGACGATCCGACTAAAGCCAAACTTATCGAGATAGCGGAAAGAAGTATCAACTCCAGTGCGATCAAGAATTCGAACAGCTGGAGTGTTGTACGAATTCTTTAAGGCTGTTTCAAGGGTGACGTTCCCATACTGAGCCCCGCCAAAGTTTTTAGGGCAATAATTTTTCTTGCAGAAATGATCGGCATTAATTGAACTTTGGTTAGAAACTCCGTGTTCGGCGATGTAAGGTGCATAGACGAGCAGAGGTTTTATGGCTGAGCCGGGTTGTCTAAAGGCCTGAAAACCACGGTGGAAATCAAACTTCTTATAATTCCGACCACCAGTGATCGCAACAACTTCATTTGTTGGATGGTGAATGACAACAGCGGAACTTTGGATATCGTTATTTGGTAATTGTTTTTCAATGGCTTGTATCGATTTACGTTGAATATCTGGGTCTAGAGCGGTTTCGATTCGGATCCCCTGTTCCAAAACTTTCTGTACGCGTTGATCTAATTTTTGTTGAACAGCTTGTTTGCTTTCAGCAGGTGCATTTTGTAACTGTTGTTGATACCCTTCCTTTTGAGCAATGAGTTGAGTAAGTTCGTAGTGTATATAAGTAACGTAGTCAGGGTGTAGATCAACTTTGGTTGATACAGCTAATTGAATGTTCTCCGCGAGTGCTTTTTCATATTCTCCTTTATCAATCACTTGTGCTTCTAACATTTTTTCTAAGATCCACTGTTGTCGTAACTTTGTATTCTCACTGTTTTTTAAAGGGTTATAGTAAGAAGGATTATTTGGGACCGCACATAAAAAAGAAATTTGAGCTAACGATAATTCATTACTTGGTTTACTAAAGTAATAGTGGCTGGCAGCTTCAATGCCGTACACACCATTGTGGAAAAAGATCGTGTTGATATAAAGTTCAAGTATTTTTTCTTTACTATACATTTGCTCTAGCTTATAAGCATATAGTAGCTCACTTAATTTTCGATCATACGTTTGATCGTGAGTAAGAAATAAATTTCGAACGAGTTGTTGGGTAACTGTACTAGCACCTTCTTCAATATTATTAGTCTTATAGTTTGTTAGAAAGGCTCTTGCGATTGAAGAAGGGTCATACCCTTTATGATCAAAAAATCTTCGGTCTTCTGTCGCGATAAAGGCATCAATAACCATTTGGGGAATTTCACTAAAGGATAAGTAAATCCGATTTTCGCCTTGATACACTTCTGAAATTAGTTTTCCGTGTCGGTCGTAAACATAGCTGTTCGTAGGTAGGTGAATTTCTTTTATATCAACGTGTTCATCGAGGACTGATTGGATCGATTGCATCTTCGACATTTCACTCATGGTGTTAACAAGCATAAACGAGAAAACAAATAATAGGATTACGGTGAGGAAAAAACCAGTTCCACTTCGCATGTTGAACACACATCTCTTTCGTGTTTTTCTTTCATCATTTTATCTGATTTGTGACTATAAAACTAGTTCTTATAACACATTGCGACATATATCTAGTTTTGTTAATTACTTCTAGAGGTTGTTCAAAAAGTCCGGGAAAAATCTCTTTCGGCAGAAGACCTTCGACTAAAAGCCCCACGTCCTGTGGGAACGTCGAAGTCACCACATCCTGTGGTAGCTCGTCAGCTTGCTCTTCCGCTCTTTACGTATTAACCCCATACGCTCCAGTCCTTGGAAAAGAAGATCACTTTTCCGGCGTGCGAGGTTTATGCTTACGGAGCAACCAGCTTTATGCTCAGAGACTGCGCTTCCTTGAACTTCTCGGATCTTTTTGTCCTCCTTTTTGAAGACATACTTCTACTTGTCACATAGATTCGAGATTAGAGGGCATGATTATTTGGGTACCTGCATAGGATGAATTAACAACGGCAAATGTTTAGACTTGAGAGGAGGAACCAAATATATGGATATTTTAGGTAGAATCAGGCACCACCGGGAAGAAGAAGAGAAGCTACATTGGCGCGGTACATTTGCTGAGTACTTACAAATGATTAAGGAAAATCCACAGGTTGCTCAAACGGCACATTCACGTGTATACAATATGATTAAGGATGCAGGTGTAGAAGAAGAAAACGGGAAGAAAACATACAAATTCTTTAGTGACCAAATTTATGGGGTAGAGGAATCGATTGAAAAGCTTGTAGAGGAATACTTCCATTCCGCTGCCAAACGTTTAGATGTTCGAAAAAGAATATTATTATTGATGGGGCCGGTCAGTGGGGGTAAATCAACATTAGTAACGATGCTTAAACGCGGAATAGAACAATATTCACGAACGGATGCAGGTGCGGTTTATGCGATAGCAGGTTGTCCGATGCATGAGGATCCGCTTCACTTAATTCCACAACACCTAAGAGGAGAATTCTATGAGGAATACGGTATTAAAATAGAAGGGAATTTATCTCCACTCAATATGATGAGAGTAGAAAAAGAGTACGGTGGGCGAATTGAGGATGTTATAATCGAAAGAATTTTCCTATCTGAAGACAAACGTGTCGGTGTTGGTACGTTTAGTCCTTCCGATCCAAAGTCACAAGATATTGCCGATTTAACAGGTAGTATTGATTTCTCAACTATCGCTGAATATGGTTCTGAATCAGACCCTCGTGCTTATCGGTTTGATGGAGAATTAAATAAAGCGAACCGAGGGATTATGGAGTTCCAAGAGATGTTAAAGTGTGATGAAAAGTTCTTATGGCACTTACTTTCTCTAACGCAAGAGGGGAACTTTAAGGCGGGTCGTTTTGCGCTTATTTCTGCAGATGAATTGATTGTTGCTCATACCAATGAGTCGGAGTATAAATCATTTATTGCAAATAAGAAAAACGAAGCCCTGCATTCCCGTATGATTGTTATGAAAATTCCGTATAATCTGAAAGTTAGTGAGGAAGAACGAATTTATAAAAAGATGATTAAGGATAGTGACATATCAGATGTCCATATCGCTCCTCATGCTTTGCGGATTGCTGCGATCTTTACAATTCTTACTAGGTTGAAAGAGCCTAAAAAGCAGAGCGTAGATATCGTAAAGAAAATGAAGTTATATGACGGGGAAATTGTTGAAGGCTTTAATAGTCAAGATCTTGAGGAGTTAAAGAAAGAGTATCCGGATGAGGGTATGACAGGAATCGACCCAAGGTATGTCATTAATCGTATTTCCTCGGCAATTATTCGCAAGGAAATGACATCTATTAATGCTTTAGATGTGTTAAGATCGATTAAAGAAGGTTTAGATCAGCATGCCTCTATATCTAAAGAAGATCGTGAAAGATATATTGATTTTATCTCTATTGCTAGAAAAGAATATGATGATATTGCCAAGAAAGAAGTCCAAAAAGCTTTTGTCTACTCCTACGATGAGTCAGCAAAAACGCTTATGGATAATTATTTAGATAATGTAGAAGCGTATTGTAATAAAAATAAATTGTATGATCCACTAACAGGTGAAGAAATGTCACCAGATGAGAAACTCATGCGTTCAATTGAAGAGCAAATTGGAATTTCCGAAAATGCAAAGAAAGCATTCCGTGAAGAAATTCTCATCCGTATTTCTGCTTATGCAAGAAAAGGGAAGAAGTTCGATTATAACTCGCATGAACGTTTAAGAGAAGCGATCCAGAAGAAGCTTTTCGCTGATTTGAAAGATATTGTTAAGATCACAACTTCAACAAAAACGCCAGATGAATCACAATTGAAGAAAGTAAATGAGGTAATTGCAAGGTTAATAGATGAGCATGGATATAATTCGGTATCTGCGAATGAATTACTTCGTTATGTTGGTAGTTTATTAAACAGATAGTTGTAGAAAAAAGACACCCTCAGTCAGTAGTAGACTGGGGGTGTGTACATTTTAATCATCATTTCTTTAAGTTTGGTGTAGAAAGAGACTGGGTTGTGAATAAATGGTTCTTGTTCATGAAAGCCCATCGAAAGAATTTTCTTATCATGAGTCTGATTGATACTAATCAAATCGAAATCATTTAGTTCAGATGCTTGTTGAGATTGACTGGGTTTGATAAATGTGTACTCTAAGGCATTATCATTTATTTCTTCTAATTTACTGTTTGAATGCGTTAAATTGCTATTATTTATAGTGAAGTGAAGTTGATAGTCATTCATTAACGGTTCATTAGAAACTGATTTTAACTGGGATGTAATGAATATTGTGTACGTTTCACCTTCAAGGTAACGATTTGGAGGCGGTAAGACTGTTACGGTTTGTTCATGATCATTAATGATTAAGCTATCCACAGTTTTCCCTTGAGAATCTAGAATGTAAAGACTGTTGGGAGAGATAGTTACTGGATGAATATGTTCATTAAATGTTAATGTCCAAGTTTTATTATTTGGGACATTGAAGTAAGTTCCAATTGTTATTAATGGAATATCTGCATTAACTATTCCAGGTGTTTGTTCCTTAGTTTCATATGTAACGCCGTCAGTTGACAGAAATTCAGCAGATGCTTCTGGAGTAACAATAAAAAGCAATAGAGTAAGAATTAGAAGTGCTGTTGACCGTTTTTTCATATATGAACCTCCAATTCTTTCTTTACCATTATTATATAGTCATATAAATTAACATTTATGCAAGGCTTACAGATTTATCTTTTTACTATACTATAGACGTTAATTCCTTCAGAAAGGTTTCAAAAAATAAAAATCGTACGATATGATTAAGACCAAGTGTTAATTTATCTATAAAGTGACTTGAAACAGACATGAAATGGATTGAACACACGTATAGTTAACGTTACAGAGAGCAGGGAGATAATAAAAAATAAGCTTGTCCACAAAAAAAAGAGCTCAATTTGTCAGAATTTATTGTCAACTCTCTTGTCTAGCTGCATAGGATAGAGTAAGCATCTGTTTTAGTTATTGTTTTCTTAGAATAACTAAAAAGGGCAGTCTCAAAAGCATTATATGTAGAGACGTTGGAGTTTGTGAATAGAAAATTGACTTTTGAAAAAGTAATGTAGAGAGAGTAAAAAATCAAGGAGGGGAATGAAATGAAAAAAAACAATATCAATTATGCCGTTTCAAAGGAGAATTGGTCCCTCCACCGTAAAGGATACCAAGATCAAAGAAGACACCAAGAAAAAGTCCAAGATGCAATTCGTAAAAACCTACCAGACCTAGTAAGTGAAGAAAATATTATCATGTCCAACGGTAGAGAGGTTATTAAGATTCCTATTCGGTCACTTGATGAATATAAAATACGTTACAATTACGACAAAAACAAACATGTTGGTCAAGGAAAAGGTGACAGTAAAGTAGGGGATGTCGTAGCAAGAGATCCGAATGCCGCTCGTCAACAAGGGCCAGGAAAAGGGCAAGGAGCTGGGGATCAAGCTGGAGAAGATTATTACGAAGCTGAAGTTTCAATCATGGAAGTTCAGGAAATGTTATTTAACGAGCTGGAGCTACCTAACTTGCAACGAAAAGAACAAGATGAAATTATCGTAGAAGAAATTGAATTTAATGATATCCGAAGAAAAGGACTTATGGGCAATATTGATAAACGAAGAACGATTCTTTCGGCTATTAAAAGAAACGCACTAGAAGGAAGACCAGGGATAGTCCCTATTTACAACGATGACTTACGCTTTAAAACGTGGAGTGAGAAAGTAAAGCCGGAGTCAAAAGCCGTTGTTTTAGCAATGATGGATACGAGTGGAAGTATGGGCCGTTGGGAAAAATATATGGCTCGTAGCTTTTTCTTCTGGATGACTCGCTTCCTGAGAACAAAGTATGAAACGGTAGATATTGAATTTATTGCGCACCATACAGAGGCGAAAGTCGTTTCTGAAGAGGACTTCTTCTCAAAAGGTGAAAGCGGTGGAACGATATGTTCATCTGCTTACCGTAAAGCACTTGAACTCATCGAGAACAAATATGATCCAAAGCGCTACAATATTTATCCATTCCATTTTTCTGATGGTGATAACTTAACGTCGGATAATGCGCGTTGCTTGAAGCTAGTTAATGAATTGATGAGTGTTTCAAGCATGTTTGGTTATGGTGAAGTCAATCAGTATAGCCGACATTCTACATTAATGTCCGCATACAAAAACATTAAAGATGAGCGTTTCCGTTATTACATTTTAAAGGAAAAAGCGGATGTGTTTCATGCGATGAAGAGTTTTTTTAGAAAAGAAGAAACAGGTGTCATGGCATAAAAAATTAATTACGGTAACTGTTTTAATAGCTACTTGTATTCTCATAAGATGCAAGTAGTTTTTTTATGGGAATAGCTAGGTAGTTAATTCTTTTGTTTTACGGAACGATAAGTTATAATAAAGGAAGCATAAAGGAAAGTTTCCTTTAATAATATAGATGAATATAACGTTAGTAAAATTCTGTTAGGTGTAAGTAAACCAGCCTTATATATACAGAAGTCGAAGCAGCAAGGAGAAGATGTCATGAGACTGAATTTAAAGGGTGAAGGTAAGAAGCTGGCACAGGAAATCATTGAATTAAGACGTTTGTTTCATCAGTTTCCGGAAGTAAGCGGTGAGGAGTATGAAACGTCTAAAAAAATTCAGCAGAAGCTAGATGAATATCAAATTCCGTATACCACAGGCTATGCAAGGACAGGTGTGTTAGGCGTTATCGACGGAGGCCTGCCTGGTAAGACGGTTGCGATTCGAGCGGATATGGACGCACTGCCAATAACTGAGGATACAGATCTTCCATTTGCCTCTAAAATTGAAGGGAAAATGCATGCTTGCGGGCATGATGCGCATGTGGCAATGCTATTAGGAGCAGCTCGTTTATTAAATGGTGTAAAAGATCAGCTGCACGGGAAGGTGTTACTTGTATTTCAACCTTCTGAAGAAATTACGCCGATTGGTGGCGCGAGCCCAATGATGGACGATCAAGTTTTTGCAGAGCATACACCTGATGTCATCTTTGCGCAACACGTGTGGCCAGATTTGCCAGTCGGTCAAATTGGTGTCCGTCCAGGTCCAATAATGGGAGCTTCTGACCGTTTTAAAGTTGAAATTGAAGGTGCAGGAGGACATGCTAGTATGCCGCATCAGACGGTAGATGCGATCATTGTTGCAAATTCGGTGATAACGAATTTACAGACCATCGTAAGCCGCAATGTAAATCCTGTAGACTCCACCGTATTAACCATTGGCCGGATTGAGGGTGGTTATCGGTATAATGTAGTGGCTGATAAAGTGACGTTTGAGGGAACCATTCGAACATTTAAAAATGAAACAAAAGAAATGGTAAAAGATCGGTTTTTCTCTATTGTTCGTGGAGTTACTGAATCAATGGGAGCTAAAGCAACAATTGAGTATTATGATGGTTACCCCGCGACCGTTAACGACGAAAAGTGGGCGCAACGTGTTAAAGACACTGCTCAAGGACTTTTAGGTGCTGACTCAACTCCGGTCGTCGAACCATGTTTAGGTGGTGAAGATTTCAGTCGGTTTTTATTAAAATATCCTGGAGCCTACTTTTGGTTAGGAACCGCAATGCCAGGTGTAGCAAAACAAAAACCGCTTCATGATCCGAAATTTATGTTGAATGAAGAGGCGATACCGCTCGGAATGGAAGTCATGGCACAAATCGCTGTAGATACGCTTTATGAATTACAAGCTAAAGAAAATATATTTCATACTAAACCTTTATTAAAAAAAGTGGCTAACTATAAATGATATTCTTATAATCGTCTGATAGAGCAGGTGAAAAGATGAAAGTACGTATTGCAATTGTAGGACCTGAAGATTCTGTGCAGCAGATTTTATTTTTTGCAGAAGAATTTTCGAGAAATGAAAATATGGAGCTTGTCCCGTTTTCTTATGACAAAACAGAGGAAGCGGAACAAATTATTCAAGATAATGTTGGTCGTGTTGACCAGTGGTTATTTTCTGGACAAGCTCCTTATTACTTTGCGTTGAATAAAGGGTTAATTCGAACAGAAGATGCTACTTATTTAACGTTACACGGTTCAAGTTTATTAGGGACCTTTTTAGAGATACTAATTCATGAAGGAAATGATGTGAAAGAGTTAAGTTTAGATACGATACAGCAAGAAGAAATTAAGCAAATTCAAAATGCTCATTCGTTAAAAAAATTAAACATTCATTCCTACTCTTATTCTGGATATGAACCAGCGGAAGACATTATAAAGTTTCATCAGCAGCTATATGAAGAAGGGAAAAGTAAAGTAGCTGTAACTTGTATTAAAGAAGTACATATTCAATTACAAAAGTTAGGGATTCCTTGTTATCGAGTCATACCGTCGGAGTCATCGGTAAAAAAAGTTCTAACCCTGTTAAAGGAAAGAGGACAATCGAGTTGGTACCGTCACTCTCAGATTGCGATCTTAGGTATTGAAGTTATCCATTCGGGTACGAGCTTAGAGGAACATTATTACTCTTATGAGATGAAACATAAAGAACTGGACCTTAAGCATGTGCTGTTACAACACGCACAAAATGTTCAGGGATCTTTTGTACAAATCGGTGACGGGCTCTTTTTTGTCTATACGACAAGAGGTGAAGTCGATTTTCGTTTTAACGATAGTTCCCGTTTTACTTTATTAGATGATGTATTTATACAAAGCAGGCTTCACATTCGAGTTGGAATTGGTTACGGGTTAACAGCATATGATGCAGAACAAAATGTTCGTCTCGCATTAAGACAGGCACGAGAATACATCGAACCAATTATCGTAAGTGTGAATGAAAAAAAAGAAGTGCACGAGTATGTTAAACAGAATGAAGCCGAGGTTTCTTACTCTGAACGGAAGTGGGGAAGAGATTGGGAACTGAAGTTTAAAGAAGTACAGCTCAGCCCAAAAGTAATCTCTAAATTAGAAGCGATTTCACACCGGCATAAGAAAAACGTGGTTACGGCGAATGAAGTGGCGCTATGGTTAAACCGAACCGAACGAAATGCACGCCGGATCCTTACAGAGCTCGAAAAGCTTGGCCTGGCTAAAGTCGTTAAAGAAGAACAAGTCGGGAACCGAGGGCGTCCGAGAAAAGTGTATGAATTACTCTTTCAATAATTTGCGTTGTCTTCAACCTAAAAATTGTATAAACTAAATACTATAATGCCTTCCTCCCGTTTCACAAAATATTTAAATTTTGGCAACGGGTTTTTTAAATGTACTATATATGGGGTAATTAGATTGGACACGGAAAAATTTTTAGAATTTTCTGTCGAAAGGAGTCGTAACCGGATTGGTGTAGTTGAAAGTAACTGAAAAGTTAACCAACAATGATTTAAATGAAAAAGTAGATAGAGTAGCAGCTTCGCTCTATAAACTTGGGATAGGAAAGCAAGATCGTGTCATTTTGCTTTTAAAAAATAGAGTAGAAACTCTCGTATTATTTTGGGCGGTTCAAAAGCTTGCTGCGATATTTACTCCGAATGAATTTTAGACTTTCACAGGAAGATATCCAATAGTTAGTGAAGCTATTATTATTGGAGAAGAGGATGAACGTTGGGGCCAAATGATAGTTGCTTATATTATGCCGAGCGACTGCTCAATCAGCTTTCAGGAGTTAGATCGGTTGTGTAAATATCACGACCAATTGTCTAGTTACCAACGACAAGGAGTACGTTCTTTTGATCATATTCCAAAGAGCTCAACAGGAAAGATATTAAGGAAAAGAACAAAGGGAAATATAATTTGTCCATAAACTCTTAAGGTTTTAACCTATTTATATCATCTTGTTGTGAGGGAAATTAAAGAAACCTAAAAAGTGGAAAGGGGATGTATAATGGCAGATATTTTAGTAGTTGATGATACTGAATGTAAGCAAATGATTAGGTCAATTTTAGAAGAAACTACGTATCACCATTTTTCTATTAAATCAGCAGAAACAGCTAATAAAGCGATGCAAATAATAAAACAATATGAACCGTCTGTACTGTTCTTAGATGTATCTCTGCCTGATGATGATGGAATAGAGTTTGGCAAGAAGGTGTTAGAAAGGTATCCACATTTGCCAATCGTAGTTTTAACTCATCTGCAAATGTTTGATACAGTACAAAGATGTATTAATGCAGGATTTTCCGGCTATTTATTAAAACCAGTCGTTAAAAGTGAATTAATGTTTACTTTCAGTCGAATCCTTGTACAAAATGGAGTAAGGGATAATGAACACAATTCACAGCGGAAAAGCATGACGAGTGATAGCTTTGAAACGGATCTTGCTAACCCAATAGAGACAGCAAAAAAGTTTATCCAACTACACTTTTATAAATCAATTACTCTAAAAGAAGTTTCTAGTCTTGTTTATTTAAGTCCGTCTCATTTTAGTCGTATGTTTAAAGAAGAGACAGGTTATAACTATGTCGAATATTTGATGAGGTATCGAGTCGATCGTTCTAAAAATCAATTAAAGATGACCATGTTACCAATTGAAGTCATTGCTAGTAATCATGGGTTTTCAAGTGCAGCTTATTTTTCAACTACGTTTAAAAAATTAGAAGGTGTGACCCCTAGTGAATATCGTAATTTATTTTCTAAATTAAACGCTTAGTCAAAATAAGCAAAAAAATTAAAGAAAAGTTCTCAAAAAATTTAAACATCTATAGCTATAATTTTCTTAAAATTATGTTAATGCAAAAAATTAATACTAAAAAGTTTCTTTCTTACTTAGATGATTGTTATCTAATCTTTTGAAAGCGTTTTAGAGACAGAAAAAATGGAGGGTGGAGGAAAAGTATGCCGATTTATGAAAGAAGAGAAGGACAGGAACAGCCGTATTGGCCAGTGGGGCCGTTTAAAGTAAGATTACCTTTTGTCCATTACAGATGGGAGAAAGCAGAGTTCCTTCAAGCACTAATTATGTTTGTTGTAAGCTTAGGGATGATCCCGTTATTAACAGAATATTTAGGTCTCCCCTATCAAGTAGCCTTAGCCTATGTGGTTATCGGAGGCATTGGATTTATGCTTCCTACACTTTTAGGGGTAGCGATGGTACCAGGTTGGATTACACCTGCTATTCCAGTTGTATTACTCTTCTTAGGGAATTTTGAGCCTGGCCCACAAGCTATTCAAGCCCTATTTGCTTTACAATTCATAGTATTTGCGATCTTTTTTATCATGGGAATTACAAAGTTAGGAGGCAGGTTAGTTGAACTTGTTCCTAATTCATTAAAAGCTGGTATTTTGATTGGAGCAGGACTTGCTGCACTAATGGGTGAAATCCAACATGGCGGCCGTCTAATGAATACTCCAATTTCTTTAATTATCGGAAGTTTAATTGCTTTTTATATTTTATTCTCTTTATCTTTTAAACAGTTAGTAGAAAAAAATAAACTTGCTAAATCGATTGCCGACTATGGTCTTGTTCCAGCAATGATTATTGCGATGGTTATCGGTTGGATCGTAAGTGAATATCCGTTAGCTAATGTAGAGTGGGGAATTACGAAGCCTGACTTTGTTGGAATGTGGAGTTATCTGCCATTTGCAGTTGGTTTTCCTGGGTATGAAATATTTTTAATGGCAGTGCCAACAGCGATTATTGCCTATATTATTGCTTTTGGTGACATTATTGTCGGTAAGACACTTTTGCAACGTGCGGATGCGAAGCGTAAGGACGAACTCATTGATACAAACGTAAACCGTGTTCACCTTGTTACATCCATCCGTAACTTAATACATGCATTCTTTGCTCCATACCCTGGATTAGCTGGACCGTTATGGACACCTGTTCAAGCGACAGTAGTAGAACGCTATATGCACGGACGAAAAGCAATGGATTCCATTCATAGTGGGATAGGAACGTTTTGGATTGCTGGTTTTATTGCCTTATTCATTTTACCTCTAGTCAGCTTATTTCAACCAGTATTGCCAATTGCCTTATCATTAACATTAATTATTACTGCTTATGTGTGTATTAGTGTTGGGGTTGAACAAGTTCACACAACAACCGAACGTGGGGTAGCAGGTATCATGGCTGTAGTTCTAGCAATACACGGTGCAACATACGGATTAATTGCAGGTATTATCTTGTACTTCTTAATTGAAAAAACGAGCTTGTTTAAGGCAAAACAGCAAGAAGAAGTGAGCGATGAAAAAGAGAAGGCTAGTTAGTTTTTGAAAATAACAAAAAGCTGCCATTACACTTAGTGTTTTGGCAGTTTTTTGTGCAAAAATGGAGAGTCCAGTTACTATGTGATTAATTAATGTTGATTTGAGAAATGTTTTTCGTTAAATATTTTATAATTTTACACTTTTTCGCTCTTGGCGAACATAATAAACCCATTCTTTAAACCCGATTTCCTTCAAACGCTGTTTTACGAGATTAAATTCATCCCCGACTCGGTCAGGAGTGTGCGCATCTGAACCGAAAGTGACTTGTACGTTGTAGTATCGTGCGCGCTCTAATATCTCGTCAGAAGGATACCATCCTCCGGCATCTTTGGTTTTTCCCGATGTGTTAATTTCAATGGCTAAATCGGATTCTGCTAAAATCGGCAGTGTTTTTTCAATGGCCTCAGTCTCAATCTGTGAAAACTCAGGGTAAAATCCTTTCATTGCGTCAATATGACCGAGTATTTGAAACATTCCGCTGCGTGCTGAAAGCTCAATCAGCCGGTAATATTCTTCTTTGGTCTGTCTTCTTTGTTCCTCCGTTAGCCCTTCCCAACGGCCTTTTTTAAAAATACTAATGTTTTCAACAAAATGAACAGAACCGATGATGTAATCAAAAGGATACTTTTGCAATTCGTTCTTATAGTTGTCCATTTGCCCAGGGAAGAAATCACATTCAATCCCAAGTAGCACTTGAATTTTGTTGCGGTATTTTTCTTTTAGGGAAAGCACTTCATTAACATAGTTCGGAAAATCACTTTTTGCCATTGTAATTCTAGGACTCGGATGATCTTCATTTTTGTGAAAATAGGGAGCGTGGTCAGCAATGCCGATCACTTCTAATCCATTTTCGATAGCCGCTTGGATATAAGCCTCAATATTCCCTTCCGCGTGTCCGCATCGTTCATGGTGAGTATGTAAGTCAAATGTTGTTTTTGTATGGTTATTATTCATTAAGTGCACCTCCATTTTTAGATATATTAAACAGTATATATTAGAAGAGACTTAAACCCAAAAAATGGTTTAAGCCTCTTTTTTATTAACTAGCTGTTTTCTTTGAAAACAACTTTTCTTTTTTTGGTGGTTTATTTGATGAACTTTCGCTTAATTCTTGGTTAAGTGCTTTGACTAAGCCGTAACACATGACTAAGACGATAAAGGTTAACGGAAGAGCACTTACAATAATTGCGGTTTGTAATCCTGCCAATCCGCCTGACGCCATAAGCACAAGTGTGGATGCCACTAATATAATTCCCCAAGTTACTTTCACACGGCTAGAAGGATTTAATTTTCCTCCTGTTGTCAGCATCCCTAAAACGAAAGTCGCTGAGTCTGCTGATGTAACGAAAAAGGTTGTAATTAACGCCACTGTTAGGATTGAAAGTAAAATTCCAAGCGGCAGTTGTTGATACACATAAAATAAAGCTGTTTCAAGACCTTGACCAGAAACATTTAATCCTTGAATTAATTCTAAATAAATTCCTGTTCCACCAAATACGGTAAACCATAGAGCACATACGAGTGATGGAACTAGAAGAACAGCCACTGTAAACTCACGAATGGTACGCCCCTTCGATACACGAGCAATGAACATCCCGACAAACGGTGTCCAAGAAATCCACCAAGCCCAATAGAAAATCGTCCAGCCTTGAGTCCAAGCTGCTTCATTGGAATCAAAAGGAGAAATTCGTAATCCCATTAGAGCTACATTCTGTACATACGTACCTAAGCTTGTAGTAAACATATTGAGTAAAAATAAGGTAGGACCTAGAATTAACATGGCAACCAATAATAGAGTGGCAATTGTCATATTTGTATTACTTAAATATTTAATTCCACGTGAAATGCCTGTGTTTGCTGAGATGATGAAAAGAATAGTGATGACCGCCATGATCACCATCTGAACCATAAAGTTGTTTGGAATACCAATGAGATATTCTAAACCAGCATTGATTTGTTGTGAGCCTAATCCAAGAGAGGCTGCTACACCAAATAATGTGGCAAATACGGCTATTACATCAACCGTACGCCCGATTGGACCTTTCACCTTTTCACCAAGCACAGGGTAAAGTGTTGCACTCATTAATCCAGGAGCACCTTTGTTAAACTTTTGATAAGCAAGAGCTAGTGCAACAATGGCATAAATAGCCCATGCGTGTAACCCCCAGTGAAGCCACGTATAACGCATACCTAACATGGCAGATTGTTCTGTGCTTCCGTCTCCAAGTGGAGGAGTTGCAAAGTGAGCAACTGGTTCTGATACACCATAAAATAAAAGACCAATCCCCATCCCGGCAGAAAACAACATCGCAAACCAAGTCGGACGACTGTATTCCGGTTTTGCATCTTGTTTTCCAAGTTTAATTTTTCCGTACTTACTAAATATCATAAAAATAGCAAAACCGAGGAAAAACGTTGCAACTAACTGATAAAACCAGCCAAATGACTCGAGTACAAAGCTTTGTGCTACTCCCATAGCAGCGCTTAATTGGTTAGGAATAAGCACACCTATTAAAACAAAAATGGCTGCTATCCCTACAGAAACTTTAAAAATTGTCCTATCACTACTGTCCAAATTCATACACTTCCTTTACTTTCTAAGTTGTCTTGTTAAAACAAAAATGTACACATTACTAGTAAACCATATTTTAGTAAACTATTAAAAAAGGATACGGTGGAATATTTTTAGAAAATGACTTAATAATAAGAGAGGGATTTGATTATCTTTTATTCATATAGAAATACTACAAAATAAGACGTAATTCTCTATGATGCTCGAATTATACGAAAATAGAGAGACGCAGTACCTTTGAATTTGTAAGGAATTGAAAAAATTATGAGTGAAAGATGGCAGGGATATGATAAACTATATTTTGGGTAATCATAAAGATATAAGAGTGATTTCCGTCAATTTCTACTAACGGCTAGGAGGAGTAAAAATGGAGAAAGTATTTGTCTTTGGACATAAAAATCCAGACACTGATTCAATTTGTTCTGCTATTGTTTACGCTAACTTAAAAAATAAACTTGGAATGAACGCCGAACCTATTCGTTTAGGTCAACTTAATGGGGAAACACAATATGTGTTAGACCATTTTCAAGTAGCGGTCCCTCGTTTAGTGGAAAAAGTTTCAGAAGAAGTGAAAAGTGTTATCTTAGTGGACCATAATGAGCGTCAACAAAGTGCAAACGATATCAATGAAGTTCGCGTCTTAGAAGTTATCGACCATCACCGAATTGCTAATTTTGAAACAAGTGATCCTTTATACTATCGTGCAGAGCCAGTTGGTTGCACAACGACTATCTTAAATAAATTACATAAAGAGCATGGTGTAGAAGTAACGAAAGAGATGGCTGGATTAATGCTATCAGCGATTATTTCAGATACTTTATTATTAAAGTCACCGACATGCACAGATCAAGATGTGGCTGCAGCTCGTGAATTAGCGCAAATTGCTGGAGTCGACTTAGAAAGCTACGGCTTAGAAATGTTAAAAGCAGGTGCAGACTTAAGTCAGAAGACAATTGCTGAACTTATTTCTCTTGATGCAAAAGAATTCGCCATGGGTAATAAAAAAGTTGAAATTGCTCAAGTCAATGTCGTAGATACAAATGATGTATTAGGACGTCAAGACGAATTAGAAGCTGCTTTAACAAAGGTTGTTGAAGAGAAGGGATTAGACCTATTCCTTTTTGTTGTAACAGACATTCTGAATAACGACTCGGTTGGTGTGGCGATTGGTAAAGCTTCAAACGCCGTGGAAAAAGCATTTAACGTTACATTAGCAAATAACACAGCAACATTACAAGGTGTTGTATCCCGTAAGAAACAAATCGTTCCAATCTTAACGACAACTTTAAGTGAAGTTCAAGTTTAATAAAAAATCCTTTCGGTTTTGTGGCTGACTCAATCTGTTGAGTCGGCCTTTTTAGAATGGTGGTGTTGAAATATTGTACGGCTTTTTCATGTTCTGCGGAAGAGGGAAAAATTAGGGGAAAGCGTTAACGAAAAGCACCGAATGTGAGCGGTAGAGGAAAAAACTAGGGGAAAGTGGTAACGAAAAGCAGTGAATGGTGAGCGGTAGAGGAAAAAATTAGGAGAAAGCGTGAACAAAAAGCGCAGAATAGTGAGCGCAAGAGGGAAAAACTAGGAGAAAGCGTGAACGAAAAGCGCTGAATCGTGAGCGCAAGAGGGAAGAATTAGGAGAAAGCGTGAACGAAAAGCGCCGAATGGTGAGCGGAAGAGGGAAAAATTAGGAGAAAGCGTTAACGAAAAGCACCGAATGGTGAGCGGTAGAGGAAAAAACTAGGGGAAAGTGGTAACGAAAAGCAGTGAATGGTGAGCGGTAGAGGAAAAAACTAGGAGAAAGTGGTAACGAAAAGCAGTGAATGGTGAGCGGAAGAGGGAAAAATTAGGGGAAATGAGTAACCAAAAGCCGCGATTTTGTGAGCGTTAAGGAAAAAACCTGGGAGAACTGGGAGAAAGCAAGCAAACATAGGTCAGATGAGAAACCACTAGAACAATAAAAAGCTAAAAAGAGGTCTGTATATGATATTAAAAATTATTATTGCATTTGTATTAGGTGTTATTTTAACTGTATTTCTGACTGCTCTTGGACTACATCCCGTACTAAGCTATTTTGTTATCATTTTTTTAATCTTATTTATCGTTCTGTACCTTCCGCTTATTTTACCAGCCTATGTATCTCGAAATGAGAAAACGATTGAGAAGTATTTACTGAAAAACAAAACCCACCCGCAGCTGTATTTGTTTTATGCCTTGGGTAACCGGATGGATAAGGATGTAGATCAAATCATCTCAAAATTGCTAAAAAAACATAATAATAAACATCAAATAGCTTTATATCAAACGATCCTTCATTTTTATAATAAAGATTTTAAAGGAGCCAGTGAAACACTTAACGATATACGGCCTGAAAAAATAAAAGAGTATTACAAGATTGGTGTTGAAATCGAATTGGGATCATTAAAAGGTGCTCAAGCAGAAATTGAGCAGTTACAAGAAGGTTGGATAAAATTTTCTTTACTAGCCGAATTAAGCAATAAAAAAGGAGATAGATCTTCTGCTATTCGTTATGCCAATAGGGCACTCAGCGAGGTTAGAGGCTTACAATGGTACTTGCTGCAATGTGAATACAAACGAGAATATAACATAAATGTACAAGTAAATAGATGAAAAAATGAGGCTAACGTAAAGTCTCATTTTTTTATATTCTCAAACATATTTATATACATAGTATCTTTGTAGATTAAAAAGAAATAGTTGTTTCGGTATTGAAGGATTTATAGAAAAGAAGGAGAAAGAAACTAATTATACTACTTTAATTTAGGAGGAATGAAATGCAGTCGAAGCTAATATTCCCTGAGCTCAGTCATGTCGGATTAGGTGTAATTGAAACTCTTAATGAAGAGGTAAAGAAATTAGGGGGGAGTAAAATTCTTGTTGTAACAGAGAAAAATTTAGTTGATCTTGGAATTTGTTCCCAAGCTCTTCAATCCCTCGATCCAGCTTGTGCTATTGATATTTATACCGATGTTGTTCCAGAGCCACCGCTTCATACAGCTGAAAAATTAGTTAGTTATATAAGAAGAGAGAGGTTTGATTTAATTATTGGTGTAGGGGGTGGAAGTGCTCTCGATTTGGCTAAATTAGGTGCAGTTATAGCTCAAAATGAAGGAGAAGTAAAGGATTATCTAAATTTAACTGGAACTAAGCAAGTCCAACATAAAGGCTTACCTAAAATTATGATTCCAACGACAGCCGGAACAGGTTCTGAAGTGACAGATATAGCAGTCTTATCATTAGAGGGAACAAAAGATGTTGTAACGCACCCGTATTTAATCTCAGATGTAGCAATTGTAGATCCATTATTAACGATGTCGGTACCACCCCAAATTACAGCAGCCACGGGGATTGATGCTTTGACTCATGCCATTGAAGCTTACATTTCTGTTAACTCTAGTGCAGTGACTGACGGGATCGCTGAAAAGGCGATTGAACTCATTGGTGCATCACTAGAACGTGCATTCAATAATGGAAGTGATGAAGAGGCTAGAGAGCAGATGAGTACGGCAAGTTATATGGCAGGACTAGCGTTTTATAACGCAGGCGTCGGTGGAGTTCATGCGCTAGCATACCCTCTAGGAAATCGTTTTAAGCTGCCGCACGGAGAGTCAAATGCGGTGTTGCTTCCTTACGTTATGAACTATATTCAAGAGGGGTGTAAAGAGAAGCTAGCTAATGTTTATTTAAAATTAGATCAAGATGTATCAGTAAATCATGATGAAGAATTGTCTACTAGTTGTATACAAACGCTCTTTAACTTAAATAAAAAACTGAAAATTCCAACTAGTCTAAGGGAGTATGGCATTGAACAAAGACATCTTGAACTGTTAACGGAAGATGCAATGAAGCAAAAAAGATTACTGGCCAGGAGTCCAGTACAGTTAGAATGGAAAGATATCTTTACTATTTATTCAGCAGCATACGAAGGAAAATTGTATTAACTACTAATGGCGTGTCAATGAAACTTTCACTTCACACAATGAAAATCTATACAACGTGTACCAACCATATATTTTGAAAACCAAAAGATAAAAGATGAGGTGGATAAGATGTTTGAAAAAGTGATTGAACCACGGGTTTCAGAAACGGACGGGGCTGGCCATATTAATAATACAACGATTCCGATTTGGTTTGAGTCAGGAAGAGATGAAATCTTCCGTCTGTTTACTCCCGATCTATCATTTTCAAATTGGCGTTGCGTCATAATAAAGATGAACGTCGAGTATGTAAGTCAAATTTTTTACGGACGACCAGTAACAGTTCGAACATGGATCTCTAGAATTGGCAACTCTAGTTTTGAAGTTTATGAGGAAATCCAACAGGATGGTGAGGTCTGTGCAAAAGGAAACGCAACTTATGTGAACTTTAACTTTGCAACCCAAAAGTCCGAGCCCATAACTGAAGACGTAAAGAGAGTGATGTCCGAGCATTTTTATGAGAGTGTTAAATCTAGTAATTAATTTTGAAACTCAATTATATGAATTTTAGTATGGAGTAGAATGTAATTTTAGTAAAAGCAGGAATAAAAAAAGAAAAAAAACAGCGGCCCATAGCCGCTGTTTTTTTATGAAAGTTCTACACTTGAAATCCTAATGCTGCCATTTGGATCTGCTAGCTCCATAGGTTCGCTTTGAATTCGAATACTTCCGTTAGGGTCTGCTAATTGACCTAATGGTGATGACAATGCTAGGGCAGTGATAAGTAGTAAACAAGCAATAAGTTTCTTCATAGTTCTACGCTCCTTTTTTTATAATTCTATATACTCAAGGTTTCAATAATTATATTATTAACCCCTAGTTTTTTTAATTCAATTAAGGGTAGTCTCCTAAAGTAAAAATCACCAGCCTTTTTGAAGTGTTTTATAGCTTCAAAAAAACAGTCTTCAGAATTTGTAATTAACCCCCTATAATAATAGTTAAATCCTAATTGGAAATCATTACAAATTCCTTTTTTAACTTCATCTAAAATCTTTAAAGCGGATTCAAATTCATTTTTTTTAATATAATAGTACGCATTTCCGTGTTTTTCATCGACTGCATTAAAAGGGGAAGTTTTACTGTACTTTTCTGGTTGATTCCAGTAACAATAAACAAAGTTAAGGCTTCTCTGCGAAAAAGAAAGCTCAAAGTGCTGATGTATATTATAAAATATCTCTTTTGAAGCTGTCAGGAAATAAATAGACTTTTCTCGGTCCTCTATTATGTACGAGTTACCCAAGTTACGTAATGCTACTCCTTTGGCTTTATCTGAAATTGCATTTTTAAGAACTGAATTACCATAATCTCTTGACTCGTCTAGTTGATTTAAGTGTAAATGTACGCCTTGCATAGCTAATCCTAATCTAGTTATAAGTGACCTTTTCATAAATCCTTCACTTAATTCAGCAATTGCCGCATTTACTAGCTCACATAATGTCCCCAGCATATCTATACATTTTAAATCGTAGTAATTATATAGTTGGAGTATCATTCTTAAGACATTTAACTCTTTCGTCTCACAATTCATGTAAGTTAATTTATTAGTAGCTTCTATTAAACTCAGATTTCCTTTTACTACCTCTCGATCAATTCGGTATACTTCCGCCCAGGACTGACTTTCTTCATTATCACTAGTCGATAGTTTCTCGATTAATTTATCTAGCACATTAGTCATACTATTGTTTATTGCATATTCAAGTGCGGTTCGTGCTAAGTGAGAGTTGGGGTCTAAGTTTAGGATGGCCTGTTCAATATCATCTGCTGTAGAAAGATATTCTGCGATGTCTTGATTACTTTCAACCATTTCTATCAGCCCTTTTGATCTGTTTTTTTGGAATT
Source organism: Alkalihalobacterium sp. TH-98 (assembly GCF_057473385.1). Lineage (NCBI taxonomy): Bacteria > Bacillati > Bacillota > Bacilli > Caryophanales > Bacillaceae > Alkalihalobacterium > Alkalihalobacterium sp. TH-98. The sequence continues at coordinate 38,813 of NZ_JBYCKM010000012.1, forward strand.
ATTCCACAAATTCAATATACCACCATGATTTTACAGAAGTCAATAAAGTAGACAGACTTATTATCATTTAATTTAGAAAATTGTATATAATCTAATGGATTAATTTTATTAGATTAATAAATTTTTAGGATCTACAGAAAGAAGTCCAGTATCAAATAAGATGATACTGGACCTTTTTCTATTGTTCTACTGTAAATTCTTTTTCAAAGATGTGCTCTACTTTTGACGTTTTATCACGGACGCTTACTCGTAGTTTGTAAATACCTTGTTCGGACGGTGTATCCCAAACAAATTGATTAGAAGGGGAGTAGTTCTGTAATTCTCGCCACTGATCTTGTTCGAGTAACTCAAGCTTATATTCTAAGTCGGTTCCTCCAGATGCCATAACTGTTAGTGGTACTTGTGAGTTGATAATTAGTGTTTCGTTATCAAGGACTAAATCATGGATGACGATAGGATGATTTATTACATGGTTTATTTCTCTTCTATCGTCAAAGTCTTTGTTAGATTGTTTATTCTTAATATCCACTCTTAATTTGTAATTTCCAGGAGTAGTTGGTTTCCAGGTTACTTGATTTGTTTGACTATAATTTTGTATCGTCGTCCAATTTGAACCATTGGAAACCGAGAAACGATAGAGATGATCACCTGTCTTTACTGGTTGAGCTATCAATCTAATATCGGTGTTAATTGGACTAGGTGTAGTTTGGTCTGTTTCAAACGAATTAAGAACTGAAGGCTCATAGATCGTAAATTGAAGAGTTCTTTCTTGATCAAAAGTTTTTTGAGATAACTTATGTTTAACTTGTGCTCTTACCCGATAAGAACCTGGCTTAGTAGGCTTCCAAATTAATTGATGATTAGATGAGTAGCCTTGAACCGTTTTCCAGCTATGGCCGTCAAATACTCGATAACGTACCAGATTGTTTGAGCGGCTATTTGTTCGTGTTGTTACTGCAATCTCAGTGTTGATTGGCTCTATAGAAGATTTATTACTCTCCAGTGAATTAATTGTAGCAGGTGAGTATACGTGATAATTAATGGTTCTTTCATGGTCAAAACTATTTTTAGATAATTTGTGCCTTGCTTGAACTTTAATTTTATAGTTTCCTGCTTTTGTTGGTTTCCAGGTCAACTTGTTATTTGCCGAATACTTTTGGACAGTTCTCCATTTGTTACCGTCATATACTGAAAATCTAAATAAATTATTCTTGTTACTGTTAGAAGCCGCTGTTACTGTTATAGATGTATTACTAGGCTGTGGGCTTGTTTTATTAGTAGTAACGGAATTAATAGATGCACGTTGGAACACAGTGTAATTAACCGTTCTTTGATCCTCAAAATTTTTCTTAGATCCTCTATTTTTCACTTCAACTTTAACCTTGTAAGAACCTGGTTTAGTAGGTTTCCATTTAGCTGTTTTGGAGGAAGAATAATTGCGTATCGTCGTCCATTTCTTCCCGTCATGAATAGAAAATCTATACATTGGGTTATGGCCCGTTGCAGCATTTGCAGTAAGTGTTATCGTAGTATTTGCAGGTTGTGGTGAGACTTTATCTATTGTCACATTTCGAAGTTTACTCTGAAGAGAATAGCCGTTACTTCTGGCGATATGGTCAAACGAGCTTTTCGAATGTGTAATAATTACAGGCGTATTTACCTTCACTTGGTTAAACAACCAGCGAATTTCTTCGTTATGCATTCTAATACAGCCGGCGCTTGCATAAGTTCCAATGGATCTAGGATTATTATTGCCGTGAATTGCATATGTAGTTCCATGAGTACCGCGGGCATTTAACCCTAACCATCGATCACCGAGAGGGTTGCGTGGGTCGCCACCTCTTATATTCTCTTTGTAATATGGGCGGTTGACAATTTTGTTCACAATTTTAAACTTTCCCTCTGGTGTTAATGAGCGTTCTCTTCCAGTGGCTACACTAAATGTTCGAACTAATTTTCCATCGTTATAGTAAGCTAATTGATTGTTTGCTTTGTTAATAATGATAAGTTGTTTATTCGTGCTAGCTTCGATTGGAAGGTTAAAAGTAAATAAACTTACAAGTAGTAAAAATATGATTGTAATATTCCTCATCGTAATCCCCCTTCACTCCATTTCTACGTTATTGAATTTTAATAGATATATAGTTATAAAAATTATAATTAAAAGTATTTTAAAAATATATATAGAAAAAGGTAGAATGGTGAAAATGTTTCGACAATTAAATGAAGAATTTTAGCAAATCGTAACTAATAATAGATTACTATGTTAGAACAATTGTCAGAAGAATAATGGACGTAGCGGACTATGGCATTTATTGTTTAAATCGTGCGTTATAGTACGATTTTCTTTTCTTGAGAGCTTTAATAGATTCCCTTATAGTGGAAAGACAAGCAGATGTAAGGGAGTGGTTGGATGTCTAGAAAAACCTTTGGTTACGGTGGCATCGCGGTTGTATTATTAATTATTATTGGTGCCTTAACAGGACTTACTTTTCATCAAAATAATGATAAGACGGCAGGAGTCTCTGAAGAACAACTAGAGGCTGCTTCTGTTGATGAAGCTGGAGAAGAAGTTAAAAATGAAGAGGGAGCTACGTCTGGGGAAGAAGTTACGAATGAAGAAAATCAACAGATTGCTCATGAGGCGGAGATGGTTCAGTTGAGGCAGGTGGTTGCTGATTCGCATAGTACTTTAAATGTCGCTGTAGGGTGGCAAGGGCACCGAAACTTTTCATGGGCGGAGCGAACGAAAGATTTGAATCACCTGGTAAATACGAAAAGACCTTTACTCGGGGGCATTTCTGACAATGATATCGAACAAGACATTCTTAACGTTGTAGCCTGTATTGAAAAAGCAATAACAGAACAAGACGTTGAAGGGATCTTATTAGCCCATCGTATCATGCATGATTTAGACTATTATCTCAATGGGAACGAAGCGGATGGCATTTTATATCATGTAACGCATTATGGAACTGATCAAAATGTAGAGGAGTTATATTCGTATATTCATTAAATTTAAGTTCGATAGTTTACTAAGTATAGGCTGACTCTGTGGATTTGCATTTCTTTAATTTGAAATTCTACCTGAGTCAGCCTATGTATAGCTGGTTTTTTGTTCTTGTATTAATCAACTATGATATAGGCAATCATAGGTCCGTTGTGATCTTTGTTTGCGTGGGCTGTACAGATCAGTCGATAAATCCCTTCTTCCGTAAAATGAAGGTCTAAGACTGTTTCCTCTCCTTTTTTTACCGTGCCTTTTACGTCAGTTCCCTCAATGATGAAAGGGTGTTCCTTTCCGTTAACTCCGTAAATTGTTAAACTTACCTTTTTGTCTTTTGGGACATAGATTGTGCCAGGGTCCCAGCGATAAGATTCAATGACCTTTCCATCGTCAGTTTTAGATTTTATTTCACTAGTCACCATATGAATTTCAAACTTTTCCGCTACAGTTTGTGATCCTGCTTCAGTTACCGCTCTCGAGTTGAAGATATACCAACTAAACCCTATAAAGAGCACGGCAATGGCAAGAAAAAACCACTTTTTTTTAATGATGATTAACATACAGATTGCCCCCTTTAAAATGTGTGCTTACTAGACTATATGAATGGGTAAGGGGGAACTTGTCTATTTTTTCACTTTATTAAGAAGTGTTAACGAGAAAATAATATACTGTTGACTTTGAGTAGTCTCAAAATCGAAATACCAGTTCTAACCCAAAGTCAACAGCACTCCTTGAAAGGATTACAATACGGAAGAAGCGACTAACATTTTTTGCAGCTTTAGACAATAGTCATGAGTGATATCGAAACGAGTGGGTGTGCTAATTGGTGCAAAGTAATCTAGTGTTTGTGTACTCTTATACCAATCGCTTTGATCTGAAAAGGAATGTGTTATATCCCCCCATGCTTTTGTTAAAGGCGGGCTGTAGATACTTGCTTCTTTACTGTTACAAACTAATTGGGTGGCAGGGGGATTAGTTATATCTGCTTTTGAAAAAACATGGGGCCAGAAGTCATGTCTTGAGCCCGTATGGTCTGTTGAATCAGCAAATGACGTAACATCGTTCGATAGTACATCAATCCCAAATAAAATAGAATAAAGGCTCTTTCCTATTTCTATTCTCTCGGCAACATTTGAGAAGTCTCGAACAGAAAATCCCGCCAATCTAACCTTTTTGTCTTGATAGTGATATGGAAATAGAACTTGGGTAAATTGTAAAAATTCTTGAGCTTGAAAAAGGAGCGTGTTGAGTACATTTTCTTGGAAAAATGGGTTGTGAATGACGCGTTTCTCAATGTAATGCTGCTCATTAATGATAAGAGCAATCGTAAGAAATTGAGAGTTTTTTTCTGAGCTAAAAAGGTTCCAAACCGGTTGCATGAATGCTGAAACGTTGAAGTAAGGCAGTAAATGAAATAGATTTTTATTTCGCTGCTTACCATGTTCATATAAGAGTAGTTGAGGAAAAGCATCATGAAAAATGTTAGCATTGGCCTTTTCTAGAAACATAAAAAAGTCCAGTTGCTGCTGATCTGAAAGAATGGAACGTAATAAGCTGCCCTTTAGGTCTGTCATATTCCAGCCTCCATTACGGGAGACAAGGTGTGCAAGAAAAGCCCAATGAATTTCTGGGTTTCTTTTATAAAATTGAAGGTAAGCATTTGTTCGAGTGATGTTATTCTTGTTTAATTGTTTCGTTTTTTTCTTTATGTCATTAAGGAGGATCTTTTCATCAGTAGATAGAGAGGTTGACAGTGTATGAGTATTAGTTTGTAATTGATTTTTTAACTTCTCTAGAAGCGTGTTAGGTATTTGGATTTTTTTCCACTTAACGTTTGCTTTTGACTCATATTTATATTTTTTAAGTTTATTAGAGGTTAGAGATAACAAGTGCAAAGGTATTTCAGCAAGTTTTTTAAAAGGTTTTAACATCGCAAAGTCCTCCTCCATAAAGTATATGTATGAAGAAGGGGATGCGTTTTTCGTTTTTCTTTAAAATACTTAAACTGCTTTTTTCAGTTGCTGCTTTGTTTTATTTGAAACGAGGCTGTGGACAATCATACCGAACATAATAATAAGTACTCCAGTTAATGCGACAGGGCTAGGAAAGGGAGAAGCGAGCCATAAAACGTCACCTAACATGACGAAAATGACTTGAGTGGACTGAGTAGCTTCAACTGCGCCAAGCTTTTCTGGTGAATGTCTAGCGAGGTCGGTCGCAAAAAAGAATAATGAAGTGGCGATGACACCAGAACATACAGCTACAATAAAAGTTTGTTGTACTTGGATGATACTTGGTGGTCCGACAGAAATGAAGCCATAGCCCGCTAATAGCAGCCAGAACGGTGTGCTTGCTATCGTCATTCCGAGTATTCGCTGAAAAGTATCTAAGCGACCGCTGCATACTTCCATCATTTTTCGATTTCCTAATGGATAAGCAAAAGTTGCGATAATAACTGGGATAAACCCTAACAATAACAGGTCTAAACTTGAATGTTGAAATTGTGTACTTTGAATAAATAATATGCCGATAAAAATAATCGATGAAATAATCAGGGCTCGTTTTGGAATGGTATGCCTTACTCTTTGCAGTCCGTTAGAAGTTGTGATCATCGTTGAAAACAAAGGAGTAAGAAGCAACCCGGCTATAATTGTAAACTGCCATGTTCCTGCAATCAGCCAACTCGGACCGTATGCTGCTGCAAATGTAATAGGGACATAGAAAAGGACGAATCCTACAAAACTCCACAACACCCATATCCTAATATTCTCTTTCATTGTGATGAATAATTGCTTTAAATTATTTCTAAAGTAAACAATAAGTAAAAAGAAAGGCAACATGAAGAGAAAACGGAGGGACGCACTCCAAATCCAACTTCCACCTGTTAATTCCATCGAGCGGTTCAAAATGAATGTAAAGGCGAAAAAGAAAGAAGAAAGTACCCCTAACACTATACTTTTCATAATTTCACCAACCTAATAAATAATAATATAACAAACGTATTGTTTGCTATATTATACATAATGTTCAGAAAAAAGAAATGATGAATATGATATAATTTGATAATTCGAGTTCCTAAATAAATGCAAAAGTGAGGTTTTTTTATGTATGACTTATTAAAAACAATGACTTCATTACATGGGCCATGCGGCTATGAGCAACCCGTTACAAGATGGGTAAAAGAGACAGTCGAGGAATTAGTGGACGAGCTGCATGTTGACGGTCTTGGGAATGTCATTGCACGTAAAAGAGGGACAGCACCTGGTCCTAAAACGATTATTACAGCCCATATGGATGAGATAGGTTTTATCGTGAAAAAAATTGAAGAAAATGGTTTAATTCGTTTTGAAAAGTTAGGAGGTCATGATGATCGGATCCTGCTCGCTCAGAAAGTTCAACTGCGTACCAAAACAGGATTGCTTACTGGCGTTATCGGTACGATCTCTGCTCATTTTGCTAAATTTGATGATGCCCAAAAGGTGCGTAACCATAGACAGCTGTACATAGATATCGGCGCTTCATCGAAGGAAGCTGCTGAACAATTAGGAGTAGAGATTGGAAACCCCATTACATGGGCACCGTCTATGGAGTTTTTAGGAAATGAGCAGACGGGAAGGATTGTTGGTAAAGGCTTTGATGATCGAGCGGGGTGTGCTGTGATCATCCAAACGCTCAAAGAACTGCAAAAAACTGATTTTGCTGGTGAAGTTATTGCTATCTTTACAGTTCAAGAAGAAGTGGGTCTTCGAGGTGCTCAAGTTGCGGCAAGAAATGTAGAGGCTGATGTGGCAATTGCTCTTGATACGACAGCAGTTAGCGATACGCCGGAAGAAACGATGGATCAAACCCTTCATTTAGGGAGAGGAACTGGAGTGAAGGTCATTGACTTTAGCTTAATTGCTCACCCTGTTGTTAAGGAAAAGCTGCTTCACCTTGCGAAAGATAGAAACATTCAGTTCCAGCACGAAGTATTTCCTGGGATTGGAACAGATGGCGGAGCAGTAAGTTTAGCGAATAAAGGAATTCCAACTGGAGTCCTATCGATCCCGTCACGCTATGCTCATTCTCCTGTAGAAGTAATTGATTTAGGTGATTTGGAAGCAACGAAAGAGTTGCTAAAAGAATTTATTCTATCATTAAAAGAGGAGACAAGTTTCTCTTTTATTTAATCATATCATCCCTGTTTAAGTGTCTTTCCCGCGAACATCGATACGGTGTATTAATCGTATTGATATTGTTCTTCCCTGGGGAGGGCACTTTTTTTGTATAGGGTCTGTTTAAATTCTCCTCATGTTTCTACATGTAAAACATATATTTTGGATAAAAGCATGTTATGAGAGGGGATAAAAATTTGTCAAACCGAGTATTGATTAGTCCGTGGGAAGAGCATTTGTTTTGGTTAGAAATCTTACAAGATCATGCTTTTTTTGTGAGGGACCATTTGTCCCCGAGTGAAACGCGCTGGGTACAATTAGCAGACGAATATATTCAAGCATTTGCAGGTGTTCTTAACCAACTGAATCAATTAGATCGACGCTTAACAGTTTCATCACCAGAAATGATTGAGTTCTCAAAGCTTGCTTACGACATATCAAGCCGTTATTATCAATTTGAGAGTTACATGCAACAGTTACGACTTCAAAATTTAGTAAATCTGAATTTAACACCAACATACTTAAATGGTACATTGAGTGAAAATCGAGAATATTTACGCATCCTTAGTTATTATGTTCAAGGGCAGGATTATCCGCCACTTCCACTAGTTGACCTTCTCGATTTATGGTTAGAAGATCAAGTGGGTCATTTGGTACTCTTGAGGAATGTATTGGATCCAATTGAAGTCGGACTTACGAGTCAAACAGATCTTTACATTACAGTGTTTAGAGGGTTTATCCTGCAAAACTTTCATATTAAAGGGTTTTTAAAAGTGATGCCGCATGGATTACCCCGCCTGGATCGGTTAGCTCGAGAAGTTGGAGAAGCAACATTAGAAACGAATGAGTTTATAAGACAAGTGGTTGAAATGTATGAAGGCACAGAAGTGTTAACGCGAACAACGTTACGTTTTTTTGAACACCATTTTCCAGAAACATGTTATTTTATAAAACACTTAAGCCAATTTGCTCCTGAGTTAACGGAAGAAGCGATGCAATGTTCATTATTAAAGCCGTCTTTTCCTGTAGGCGAATAAGTAAAATATAGTACCTCCATACATATATATGTATGGAGGTTTTTTTATCGTTCTGAGCTTCTTGCATACATGATTATCTTCCATTTGGAAATAGTAGTACTACAGCGGAATATGGAGGTATTTTCCTTGAAGAGAAGAATTAAGAGACGCAACCAAGAAGTAAAAGACAGAAGTCTTCAAGATGAAAATTACTATGAGAAAACTGTTACTTTCATTAAAGAAGCTTTTTCCTATCCAGGAAACACTGATCTGACATGTAGGAACATAAGGTTAAGAGACATATATGTAGATGCAACGTTGTTTTTTGTTAACGGCATGGTGGACTTAGATGAAGTGCAACTTCATATCATTAAACCTTTACAAGAGATGAAAATCGTCTATGAACCAGAACAAGAGCTTGAACCATTTTTGATAGAAAATGTATTATCCATAAAAGAGGCAAAGGTAGTAAAGAATCAGAAAGAGTTACTTACGGCATTAATCGGTGGACAAACATTGCTGTTAATAAAAGGGATGAACAGCGTAATTTCTATTGCAACTACTTCGTTTGAACATCGTGGCATCGAGCATCCACAAACCGAAAATGTCATTAAAGGGCCAATGGAATCCTTTACAGAATCGGCTGCTGTTAACCGATCACTCATTCGAAAGCAATTAAAAAATGTGGATTTGGTTACGGAAGAAATGACAGTAGGAAATCATGCAGTGCAAACGGTTTCTGTTATGTATATTGGTTCTTTAGTCAATGAAGAGTTATTAGAAAATGTCCGTGACCGAATTGCTCAAATAGATGTTGATGCAGTCCAAGGTTTAGCTATACTTGAACAACATATTGAGGAAAGACCATACTCTTTAATACCTTCAACTTTGTATTCGGAACGTCCAGATCGAGCTTGTGCTTTTTTAAATGAAGGCCATATCGTCTTATTAATGGATAATTCTCCAGCCTGTTTAGTCCTACCGATTACGTTTTGGGGACTTTTTCACACAGCCGAGGATTATTATCACAGATGGGCTTTTGGCAATTTTATAAGACTAATTCGCTTGTTTTCATTATTTATTGCGTTATTAGTACCTTCGTTATATATTGCGATATCGAATTTTCATATTGAGATGTTTCCAACGGACTTATTATTAGCTATTGCAGCGACAAGAGAACGAGTCCCGTTTCCGGCGATTGTCGAAGTCATTATGATGGAAGTTTCATTTGAATTAATTCGAGAAGCTGGAATTCGAATACCTACACCAATAGGACCGACGATTGGGATTGTAGGTGCACTCATATTAGGACAAGCTGCAGTAGAAGCCGGTATCATTAGTCCTATTCTTGTTATAGTTGTTGCGATAACTGGCTTAGCTTCGTTTGCTATACCAGATATCAGTATGAACTTCACGATTCGAATTACACGTTTTATCGTACTATTTTTTGCGGCTACCATGGGTTTTTTTGGAATAGGAGTTTTTCTCGTATTTGCGATTGCTTATGCAACTAATGCTAAATCATTTGGAGTCCCATTTTTCTCACCGCTTGCACCGCATACTCGTTCTTCTAAGGATATGATCGTAAGGCCGCCAGTGTGGAAACAATGGTTACGTCCATTTTACGTGTTTCCAAAAGAGAAAGTTAGAGGTGCCGAACCGAGGGGGAAATGACATGCTTCAACCTGCAGATGGAAAAATAGGGACAAGGGAACTTTTTGCTATATTTTTAATCTCAATAGGAATCAAATTGTCAGATGGCACCCCGATGCTCTTACTACAAGCGGGAAAAAACGCGACTTGGGTTTTACCTCTAGTAGGCGGGGCTATCATACTAGTACCAACTTTACTTATTTTGTCGCTCTTAAAAAAATATAAAAATAAAAACTTAGTGGATATTATTTTTATCGTAACAGGCAAGTATATAGGATTTATCCTTTGTCTCATTATTCTTGTCTCGATGATTTTTGCAAATGCATTAAATCAGCGGACAACAGTTGACATTATTAGTACGATGTTCTTTCCAACAACTCCCATCCTGATCGTTTTTCTATTTTTATTAGGGAGCAGCTACGCTGTAGCAAGAATTGGATTAGAAGCTGTGGCGAGAACGGCTTGGGTGGTACTTCCCTATATTAAGGTTGTTTTATTTCTGTTATTTTTGCTGATTATTAATGAGATTCATTTTGAGTTTTTATTTCCAATAGCGGGACCAGGGTTGGATGTCTTAATAAAAGAGTCGTTTTCCTATCATACGATTTTTTTTGAATTTATTTTAGTTGCTTTATTTTTCCCCTGGGTTAGAGACCATAAAAGTTATAAGACAGCTACATTACTTGCGGTTGGTTTTATCGTATTGGAAATGACGATAACAATGGCCTATTTTGTCATGATGTTTGATTATCCACAAATCGCACATGTTGCATATCCATTTCAACAGCTCACAAAATTATTAGAGGTAGGAACGATTGTGACAAGCTATGAGGGGTTCTTCTTAGGGTTTTGGATTATGGCTTCAGTCGTAAGGTTTTCTATCTACTTGTTGCTTTCTGCATTCATCGTCTGTTCGATGTTTCAGTTAAAAGATTTTCAACCGATCTTATTACCAATCGCTTGTCTAACTCTGTTAGTTGGATTAATCCCAGAAAATCCAACGGAAACGACTTTTTTTTTGAGAGATGTGTTTTTACTTCAATTAGGTTGGTATTTTGTAACGATGCTACCTGTCCTATTATGGATAACATATAAAGTAAAGGAACGATTTAATGGTTAAGCGATGGTCACTTCTTATAATATTGATTAGTTCTATCATGTTAATGGGGTGTTGGGATCGCCATGATTTAGAGGAGCTAGCTTATATTATTGCTATCGGAATTGATAAAAGCGAAGGGTATGGGATGAAAATAACCTATCAAATCGCTAATCCCGAAGCTAGTGGTGTCACTAATGGTGGAACAGAAGAAGCTGCTTCAGATATTATTACGGTAAATGCCCCTGACTTTATTTCTGCTCGCGACATGCTTGTTTCTTTTGTGTCAAGGGAAGCGAACTTTACGCATATGAAGGTATTAGTCGTTAGTGAAGAGATAGCAAGGGGAGAAGAACTTATTGATTATATTAAGCCTTCCGTAAGAGAAAGGGAATTCGATCGAAAAATAACTTTTATTATTTGTCGGGAAAAAGCTGCCGATTATCTGCGAAAAAACGATCCAACGTTAGAAACGAGACCACATAAATTTTTTGAACTTATGACCGATCGTTGGGAAGAAACGGGGTTAATTCCAGACTCGACTTTAAATGAATATTTACACAGGCTAGAGGAAGGTGCTGGACTGTTTTTAGCAACGTATAGTACAGCTGAAAAGATGGAAACCGAAAAGGATGGAATGGAAGATGAGTATACAGCTGGGCAAATTGAGAAAGACGGAGGAAATCCTGTTCAGACGATCGGTTCGGCAGTTATTAAAGAAGGAAAAATGATTGGAACATTGACTGGTGAAGAGACGAGAATTTCATTAGTTTTACGACCGTTTATTGACGTAGGGACGATGGTCGTCACTTATGATGATCCACTTGCTGAAGGAAAACATATTACTGCGAGAGTTTATAGTGAGGAGCGAACAAAGGTCAGCATAAATACTGATCAAAAGGAACCGATTATCAATGTGAAGATACCGATTTTATTAGAAATTCTTTCAATAACTAGTCATATCGATTATATTGAAGATTTAGAAAAGCAGGATCTACTTAAGAAGCATATTGAAAAAAGATATTATGAGGTAGCAGGTGAATTTATTGAAAAAACACAGCAACAATTTAAAGCCGATCCATTTCGTTGGTCACTTATTGCAAGAAAAAATTTCCTTACTCTACAAGAATACTGGAATTATGACTGGATGAATTCCTACCCGAATGCTCAAGTAAATCTAGATGTTAACGTTGAAATTAGAGAATACGGGAAGCAACTCAGACCGCCTAATATTGAATTGATTAAGGATTGAGACTATGGAATGGATACTTATACCAATTTCATTCTTTTGTGCTTATTATACGATCATGTATGCTCGTTCTCTTTTTGATGATAAAGAGCAGCGAGGGTTTGTCGTATTTCTAATTTTCTTATGCATTCCGCTAGTGGTCTTACCTATATGGTTATATATGAGAGTGTAACCTTGAAATAAGGGTTAATTGTAACAATAGGAATTGATCTATATGGATAAACAAGTAGAAGTTAATCCATATTATGAATATAAAAGACCGACGATAAGGAGAACGATATGGATTATTTATCGAGAGAAGCGATACTAAATGAAATGAACGAATCTTTAAGGCCCATTATGGAAAAGTACAATGTTGATGATATTGGCATTTTCGAGGAACAAGGTGAAGGTAATCATTATTATATAGGGTATACGATTCGTAAGGATGATGAAGTGTTTATGACACATACGCCATATGTAATCAATGATGAAGGTCTTCTACGACCGGAAAAACAAGAGTGGGTTATAGAAACCGATGAAGGTGATCTGAGAGGATTTTCTTCACTAGAAGAAGTGTTTGAAAAAATGGATAAAGGGTTGGAACATTAGGAAGTACCTTTTAAAAGAAGTTGAACTCGATTTGAGTCAACTTCTTTTCTTTTGTATTTGTTTTGAAAATATATCTACTAATATTTTCAAAATTAAATATATAATAAATAAAAATTGAATAATGATGGAGAGGGAATTAGATGAAAAGAGTAAAGATGTTCCTGGTGCTGATATTGAGTAGTGCAGCTGTTTTAGTATTTACCGTCTTATCTGTTTCTGCAATTGTTTATTCGCCCGAATATATGATGAGAATTATGCTCTATAGAGAGTCAGATATTAAAGACTATCTTGTCTTCAATGAAAAGCTAATAAAACAGAGTGAAGATACTTACTTTTATAACAAGACCGATAATCGTTCATTAGGAACGGAGCTTATTTCATATCCAATCAACGGTGTAACCGTTCAAAAAGAATTAGGTGATTTTCTTGAAGAAAATGAGACGACAGCGTTTATTGTTATTACAGAAGATGAAGTGGTCTATGAGAACTACTTAAATGGTCATGAAAGAGATTCAATTAATACTTCATTTTCTGCAGCGAAATCTATTGTTTCCCTCTTAATCGGCATAGCCATTGATGAAGCTTTTATAAAAAGTAAGAACGATTCAATTTCAATATATATTGAGGAATTTCAAGGAACAGAATTCTCAGCAATTACAATTGAAGAACTATTAACTATGCGGTCACCAATTAGATATAGAGAAGGGATGGCATGGATGGGGGATGATGCCAAAACATATTATATGCCTGATTTAAGAAGTTTGGCCTTGTTGCAGACAGAAGTTGACAGCACTAGGGGAGAAAGTTTTCACTACAATAATTATCATCCACTGTTGCTCGGAATTATTTTAGAACGATCTACTGGTATGTCAGTTACAGAATTCATGGAAGAAAAACTTTGGTCTAAACTTGGAACTGAGTTTGACGCATCATGGAGTATAGACAGCAAAAAAAGTTCTTTTGAAAAAATGGAAAGCGGAATTAATGCACGTGCTATAGATTTTGCTAAAATAGGCAGTCTGGTTCTTCATAATGGATCATGGAACGGTCAAGAAATTATTAGTAAAGAATGGTTATCTCAATCCATTTCAAAAGAGGAACCTAGAAGCGAAGATTACATCGGCTCATTCTTGGAAGAGAAAGATACTCAATATGGTTACATGTGGTACAGCGTTATCAATGATGAGGAAGATGTCGATGTATATGCATTAGGTAAGTATGGACAGATTATTTATATTTCCCCGCGATATAATACGGTAATTGTTCGGCATGGAAGTGGCACTGGAGAAGTCGAGTGGTGGCCGAATGTTTTGAGGCAGGTTATCGAAGAATTAAATGAATAATAATAGACTCTTGTGCGCCTATTTTGGCACAAGAGTTTTATGGAGTTTAACATTATACGAGCTCAGGTACTTTTGTGTGTAACGGCGGGACAATTAACCAGCCCTTTTCCTTTTGCATTTTGAGAATGCGAAGTCCGTATTGTGCTTTTTCAACATGATACTTGCCTGCCATCATAGCGATGTCTTCACGAGTACTTTGCCCCATGATCTGACTGAGTGCAACGAGACCAGTAGCAATGTTCATGCTGATTGCGTTAGCGATTTCTGGATCGTTAAATCTCGCTCCAGCCGGTATATCTTCAATATTTGCTTTTGCACGTTCAGGCGGTGCTGGTGGAATAGCGATGCCATTATCTTTTAAAATCGCTTCAATTTCTTGAGCTTGCGGCTTCATTGCACCATTTATTTTGTCCTCGATAAATTTTCTGAGGTCGTCATCACCTGTATGATTGTAGAGTGTTTGATATTCAGCAAGGTGTGCATTTACTCCCGCTAAATACGCCCATAAACTAGAAACTTCCCCGTAGTGTAAAGGTTCGTCTTTTTGATTTCCACCTAAGATACCCATAAAAATCTCCTCCTTCAAGTTTGGTACAAAGCTATTATGATCCTATTTTCGTTTAAGCATGAAAGGGAAAAAATAAGTGATGTGGTAAATATATAAGTCACACTTTTGTCGAGCGGTAATGACATTAATGTCCTTCATAAAGGCGATGAAGGACAAAGCGAGGAAGAACGGCAGAAGAAGTGTCCTTCATAAAGGTGATGATGAATGTAGACTATAAAGTGGACACGCAATGGAGAGACTTGTAAAAACAAGAATCTAAAATGGAGCGTGTCAAAATGGCTAGAAAATATGATCATGA
>NZ_JBYCKM010000013.1:0-71801 GCF_057473385.1 Alkalihalobacterium sp. TH-98
CTCATTGTCACAAACGTGACGTTTTTAAAACATTGACGAGATATCATGTATCTCATTTATTTCGCTTGGCTTTTTGTTCAGTTTTCAAAGAACTTTATCGTCGCTTGTTGTTGGCGACTTTTATAGTATATCAAGTGTCTCTCTTTGTGTCAACAACTTTTTTACAATGCTTTTTCTTGAAAGTTTGTTTCGTTGACAACGAATATAAATATACCAAGTTACCGAGCAAAGATCAACATCTTTTTTGAGGAAATAGTTTCCTTTATAAGCGGTACACTCTATTTTACTCAAATAAATCAATCTTAAAGCTGTACAACTAGAGATCTTCTTTTCTATATTACTACATACAAAATCAAAAGGGATCCGCTTAGCGGATCCCTTTTGATATCTTTTAATTAATGTAAGAACGCAAAGAATAGGACAAAGATAACGAATAACACGTACATAATTGGATGAACTTCTTTACCCTTACCTTTTACGATCATTGTTATCGGATAGAATATAAATCCTAACGCAATCCCGTGGGCGATACTATATGTTAACGGCATTGCTACTACTGTTAAGAATGCAGGAACTGCAATCTCAAATCTCTTCCAATCGATTAGTCCCAGCGATGATGCCATTAAGATACCAACGATGATTAAAGCCGGCGCTGTAACTTGCGGTGTAACAACCATAAGTAGCGGCGAGAAGAATAATGCTATTAAAAACAAGCCCGCTGTAACAACTGATGTAAATCCTGTACGCCCGCCTGCTGCAACACCTGATGAAGACTCAATGTAGGCTGTCGTTGTTGATGTTCCTAGAATTGCACCAATCGAAGTTGCACTTGAGTCAGCAAGTAATGCCCTATTTGCACGTGGAAGTTTATTATCTTTTACAAACCCAGCCTGGTTCGCAACCGCATATAATGTTCCAGCTGTATCGAAGAAATCAACAAATAAGAAAGTTAAAATAACTACTAATAATTGAATAGTTAAGACTTGACCCCAACCTACTTCACCAATATAAGTGAATGCCTGCCCAAATGTAGGAGCTAAACTCGGAACTGAAGAAACAATTTGTTGTGGCATGTCAATTAACCCAACGATGATCCCAGCAATAGCTGTTAAGATCATCCCGTAGAAAATTCCACCTTTAACACCACGAACCATAAAAATAACTGTAACAACTAATCCAAAGATTGCAAGTAATGTAGTACTTGCTGTCATATCACCTAGCGTTACTGCTGTAGCTTCATATGGCACAACAATACCCGCACTCTTTAATCCAATAAAAGCAATGAACAAACCGATACCGGCACCAGCTGCATACTTCAATTCAGCCGGAATGGCATTAATAATAATTTCACGAACACCTGATAATGTAATAATAATAAAGATAATACCGGAAACAAATACACCGAACAACGCAATTTGCCATTCAATCCCCATACCAATAACAACGGAAAATGCAAAGAATGCATTTAGCCCCATACCTGGAGCTAGAGCAATCGGATAGTTTGCAACTAGACCCATAATTAGAGTACCGATTGCAGCAGCCAATGCTGTAGCAACAAAGACAGCCCCGATATCCATACCTGTAGCACTTAAAAGATCTGGATTAACAAATAAAATGTAAGCCATTGATAAGAACGTTGTTACCCCCGCAATTGTCTCTCGCTTGTAACTCGTTCCATTTTCCTTAAAACGAAAAAAACGATCCATTGAAAATTACCCTCCTCATTATTGTCTAAAAATTATTCTTCCCAGATTTTCAACAAATCATTTGAGACTATCTCAAAAGTCAGCAAGCGCAAGCGCCCGTTCAACTGCATCAGGACTGGAGCCATCCGTTGAGATAAAGGAAAACACGGCAAACGGTAGTAAACCGATGTTGACTTATCGTAAAGTGGAGAGCGAAGTCCATTAGCCGCTAGGCGCTGGAGCTAAACAAAAAAGCTCTAGGATTTCTACCTAGAGCTTTAACGACAAAAAATCTGGAAGTCACATATACGACACGTCACCCATCGTCCATGTTGACATCCGATCTTTCGTAGTTAAGCTATTTACGGTAGCTTGGTAGAGACTCACGGGCCATATTCCCATGATTATACGATCGATGGTTCTATTGCTATTTCAATAGCATTAGTTTATCAACATAGTAATGAAGTGTCAATAATAAAACCGAACATTTTCTGTTTATTTTTTTATATCGTTCGTGTTATTCCCATTCAATGGTAGCTGGCGGTTTAGATGTAATATCATAAACTACACGATTTACATGTTTAACCTCATTAACGATACGCGTAGAGATAATTTCTAACACATCATAAGGAATTCTTGCCCAGTCTGATGTCATTCCATCTATTGAAGTAACCGCACGAATACCTACTGTATAGTCATACGTTCTAGCATCACCCATAACACCAACACTTCTCATATCAGGAAGTGCTGTGAAGTATTGCCAAATTTCACGATCTAACCCAGCTTTTTTAATTTCATCTCTTAAGATTGCATCTGATTCACGAACAATCTCCAATTTTTCTTCTGTTATTTCACCTAGTACACGAATTCCAAGACCTGGTCCTGGGAATGGTTGTCTCCATACGATTTCATCCTTAATTCCTAACTCCGAACCTAACTTACGTACTTCATCTTTAAACAATGTATTTAAAGGTTCAATTAACTTAAACTTCATATCTTCTGGTAATCCACCAACGTTATGGTGAGATTTAATCGTTTGAGCGGTAGCCGTACCACTCTCAATAATGTCGGTGTAAAGCGTACCTTGAGCTAAGAAGTCCATATCTGTTAATTGAGAAGCCTCTTCTTCAAAGACATAAATAAATTCATTTCCGATAATTTTACGCTTCTGTTCAGGATCTTTAACACCTGCTAGTTTAGATAGGAAGCGCTCTTGAGCATCAATTTTAATAACGTTCATATTGAAACCTTCGCTGAATGTTTCCATAACACTCTCAGCTTCACCTTTACGAAGAAGACCGTGGTCAATGAACATACATGTTAATTGGTCACCAATTGCTTTATGAATTAATACTGCAACTACCGATGAGTCAACACCGCCACTAAGCGCACATAAAACTTTTTTATCGCCTACTAGATCACGAATTTTTTGCATTTCTAGTTCAATGAAGTTTTCCATTGACCAGTTTCCTTCACATTCACATACTTTGTAGACAAAGTTTTCTAACAGTTGGTTTCCATACTGTGAATGACGAACTTCTGGGTGGAATTGTACCCCATAATACTTTCTTGCAACATCACTCATCGCAGCTACAGGACATGATGGGTTTTGAGCATCAACTACGAAACCTTGAGGAGGAGCGATAATTTTGTCTCCGTGACTCATCCATACTGTTTGCTCAAGCGGAAGTCCATCATATAACTTTGAAGGATTTTCGATTTTAATCGCAGCTTTACCATATTCACGGTGTTCAGCCGCTTCTACTTTTCCACCAAAGTGTTGTGTCATTAATTGCATACCATAACAAATTCCTAGGATCGGAATACCTAAATCATAAATGGCTTCATCACATTTAGGCGCCCCTTCGACATAAGCACTGTTAGGTCCACCTGAGAAAATGATCCCTTTAGGATTCATTTTCTTAATTTCTTCCGCTGTAATTGTATTCGGGTGTAATTCACTGTATACACCTAAGTCACGAATACGTCTCGCAATAAGTTGGTTATATTGACCACCAAAGTCTAGTACAACAATCATTTCATTGATGTTCTCCATCATTCATCCACCTTCTATTATGATTTAACTCATAGACAAAACTACGCCTATTCGCCGACTACGAGAATTTTAATTCTCTTATGTAGTAAAGTATAGAAAAAGCTAGAATTCCTTCGTACCTATGCTGCGAAGACAGAATCCTAGCTTACTCTCTAATATCCCGCCTTCATAGTCAGATCATTTACGGTGATCTAGTAGAAACACTTAGGCCTTATCCCTAAGAATATATGAAGGATTAAATTAATAAAATCACGGATATATTTTATCAATCACCTGCAGCATGGTCAAGAACCGATCTTTTTAATTAAATTTTCCCACAACTTCTGATTTTCTTTCCAAACCTCTTTTGCATGACTGTTACCATAAGATACTTTTTCATAGTTTAACGTAATTTCCGTCATATCATTCATCGAATAAAAAGAATCTATTCGAGCTGCAAATTCACGTAACGTTTCACTACGCTTTTTTACTATGCCATTATATCCTAAGAGCCAAATAAGTGAATGGAAGGCTAATTCAAAAGATCTCTCATTGTTAAGTTTTCCATAGCGATAAAGTAAAAATTGAACGAGTATTTTTTTCCGGAACACAAAGGCTATAATCGCTAGTATTAATAACGTTGTGATCACAACAATCCAAAAAGCAAACTGAAAGACCAATCCATCGCGTTTAGGAGAAGTCCCTGCTGCCACCTCTTCTTCTTGAACCTCAGCAAGTGTCTCTTCTACTTCTGGTTCAACGGTTGGGTTTTCCATCTCACGTTCCCACTGAGCTTCTAATTCAGGTGTTTCAAAAACAAAGTTGGAGGCATTATTAAAGCCTTGAGTCGGCTCAAACGGGACCCATCCATGTCCAGGAAAATAAACTTCAACCCATGAATGTGCGTTGGCATTCGTAATTTGATATATACGGTTACCATCCAATAAGTTTTCCACTCTTTCCCCTTGAGTAAAGCCTTTGACCCATCTAGCCGGAATTCCAAGCGTCCGTAACATGACAACCATAGACGTCGAGTAATTATCACAATACCCTTGCTTCGTTTCAAATAAGAACTGATCAACATAGTCTTCATCGGGTCCTGGTACTGCGACATCCTTCGTTTCATATCGGAATCCCGCCATACGGTAATAACGCTCAATTGCTTTTACTTGGTCGTAACGATTGTTAAAGTTCCTCGTGATATCTGCAGCCAGCTCTCCTACTCGGTCTGGTAATGTATCCGGAAGCTGTAAATAAATATTTTGGATGGCTTCAGGATCACCACCTGTCACTTGTCTTAACTTCGAAACTGAAAAATGCGGTTCTAAAAACGTTAGATTATACGACTCAAGATGAATCGGATCATTACCATAATACGTATTCGCTCTTCCTGTATGAGCGTCGAAGAAAACGGAAATATCAATAATCGATCCGATAGAAATATCCGTCGGTTCACCAGCATAAAACACATGTTGAAAGTTTTGATACGGTTCAAATGAAATAGAGGCTTCTACTGTTTTCACTTCTACTTCTTGTTCGAATAATGGATAGTGCATTTCGAATTGTTCTTCCGGCGTCGTTACTTCCCAGCCTTTCCCTGTATAAAAGTCTTTAGATTCTCCGCGCCAATACTGTGCTTGAGGAGTGACAGCTTGGAAGACAGGTGTATCATCATCCTCAAAGCCGCCACCAAGCCTTCCATCATTATTACCGTAACCAATTCGTTGCCGCAGCGTACCACTTCCTTGACCTGTGTCCATTCCAATGGCTGCTTTCATAAACGGTACAGGGTCTGCCCACTGAGGTTCATACTTAGGAGCCGCATATCCGAAACTGCTTGCTACTAAAAGGACAACACATAATGAGGCGATCAAACGGATAGGTAATATATTAGAAAACGTCTTTACGTTTTCACGTTCAATCGTTCGATACAAGGTCATTAATCCGAGAAGTAAAAAACCTACCATAAATATACGCACAATGGAATAAGTCGCATCATACGGTGTAAACGTATCAATCACTGTAATATATATAATCGTAAAAAGTAGGAAGAATAAGATTCTCTTCGCATACACTGTCCAAAAAAACAGTAAATAACTCATGACAGCTAAAAGAATAAAGAATAGTAAACTTCTAAACATATCCGTAAGACCAACCCAATTTCCAGCAACCATCATCATGACATTTTGGGACAAGTCATTTAGAAACAACTCAAACCAGAGTAAGGACAGAAAAGATCCTTCTAAAAACATTAAGTGAAGTCCGTATAAAATAATTCCTAATTTTAAAGGTAATGAGATCCATACTTTCACTTGCATGAAAGTCAATAAGAAGAAAAATAACGTGACGCCTATAAAAAACGTAATATATCCAGTATCTGTTATATATGGTAGAGGCAATAACCATTCTAATAATAGGATATAGCTTAACATATAAAGGAAGAAGTGCCTTCCTTTATGAGCTTTCATATTAGCTGCAACCATAGTCATCACCTGCTTTTCATCAGTTCCGAATTAAACTTTTCATCGGTAAATTGATACACCTTGACTCTTTGCATACGAAGAGACTGTACATACTGTTGATCTTCAACTTGTCCAGAAACCCAGCAAACAATCACTTGAATATTCATAGCTCTTATATATTGGAGCCATTCGTAATCTTGTTGACTTAGCGAAACGGTTACGATTATAATCGTTCCATTACGATAAGGTTCTAACAAACTAGTTTCCGTCGGTAAAAACTGCTCTTTTTCTCCTTGAACCTTTGCTAGATGATAATATAGCATTTGATAATGTTCTAACGTTGTGTCCGGAATTAATACTTCAGTATCGGTTCCAACACTTACAAAACTTAGAGCATTTTGATTTTCATAACAATGTTCAGCTATGGAAGCTGTTAGTTCAACTGCTCTTTCAAACGTTTCCTTCGTGCTTTTTCCAACATACCGATTAAAAAATAAGTGAAACGCTTCCCCTTGTGACGTTTCAAATTCCTTCGTCATCAGTTTCTCACTACGAGCAGAATGCTTCCAATCAATACTTGTTAACCGATCGCCTGGAATATAGTGACGAACACCCGCTATAGACAGCTCTTCTTCTAACGAATGAGCAAAAGAAACACTTTCTCCAAATCCACCACCCGAGTTTACACTCCAACTCTTCAAAGATTGATAGTGAGGAAAGACAAGAATAGTTGTTTCAACACTTACCGTCTTCTTCCGCTCAAAGAAACCAAACATATCGCCAATGACAACTTCTATCTCACGGAAGCGATGCTCTCCCCTCGGCAGTTTTTCAATCGTATATTTGAAATCAAGCGTTCTTTTAAAAGACAGAAAGAAAAGAGCACTATTATTCACGTCACTACTTACCTCTAGACCTTGAGTAAGTTGGTCCTTCACTCTGACAAAGCAAAATGGATGAATAAGTTTATTTTTCACAAACACTTCTACCTCAATATCATCATAGGCTCTTAAGGTGTCTGCGCTCAACGTACGATAGGCGTCAATGCGCTGAAACGTAAACAAGAAGACACTAATTGATAATAAGCTAATCACGACGATACTATAAAATAAAAACCAACTAACAAATCCACCCTGGAACATCGCATAGGCAAAAAGAGTTATGTTTAACAGTAGTAGAAATAAAGGTTTTACACCCTTTTTAAGAGAAGAAAGAATCAGCTTCATCGACGAGCTGCTTCCTTTTTAGCCGTAGGAACCGGAATTTTATCTAACATATTTTTAATGAGCTGTTCTGAGGTCATTTTTGCCATGCTCATATCTGTTTTTAAGAGAATTCGATGTGAGAATGTATATGGCGCTAATAGTTTAATATCATCCGGAATGACATAATCTCTACCTTGTAAGAAAGCATACGCTTGAGCCGCTTTCATAATGGCTATCGAGCCACGCGGACTCACCCCTAAACGGATCCCCCGATTCTCACGTGTTTCATTGACTATACTTAAAATATAATTTTTTACTAATTCATCAACAAAGATGTCCTTTACTTTTCGTTGGATCTCAAGGACTTCTTCCAGTGATAAAACCGTTTCGAGTTTTTCAATCGGATGCCCTTTTTCAATTCTTTCTAGAACATCAAGCTCTTCTGCAAACGAAGGATATCCCAGTTTTAATTTAAATAAAAACCGATCTAATTGTGCTTCTGGTAAAGGATACGTACCTGCATATTCAATTGGGTTTTGAGTCGCCATCACAAAGAACGGTTGTTTTAAGCGAATCGTTTCCCCATCAATCGTCACATGACCTTCTTCAAGAGATTCGAGCAGGGCTGCTTGAGTTTTCGGCGACGTACGGTTAATTTCATCTGCTAAGACGATATTGGCCATAATTGGACCTGGACGAAACTCAAAACTCATTGTTTTTTGGTTGTATATTGAAACACCTGTCACATCAGAAGGGAGCAAATCTGGTGTAAATTGTATTCGTTTAAACTCAGCACCTAAAGTTTTGGCGATCGCTTTAACCATCATGGTTTTTCCAACGCCAGGAACATCTTCTAATAGAACGTGCCCGCCAGAAAGCAAGGCAACCATACTTAATTCAACTTCTTTTCGTTTACCAACTACTACTTTTTCAATATTATCTAATGCTTCCACAAGCCGATCTCTTACGTTAGACATAACAGAAAACCTCCATTTTCAATAACAACCTATCAATCTTATCTTAGCATGTTCAAATTCTCACGCTACTATCTTTCATTTCCAATTTTACTATAGTCTTAATCATATAGGCGAATAATATTAGGGTATTTATTATAAATTTAAAATTAAAAAACAACTTTAAATAGAAGAGTTTTTTAGAGTGCTATCTTTATTGTACTAGGATTAATTACTCTTCTTTTGGAAAGAAAAAAAAGCCGTTGATATACAACAGCTTACGAAAGTTAAGAAGAACGGATCCCTGATGAAGCATAACTTTGAATCATCTTTTGTAAATTTTTATGTGACTCTCTTAATTTAACCGTTTCATCCATTATTCTTTGAAAACCTTCCAAATCTTTATCAGATGCATTTAACACAGACTTTGGAATTCCTTCTGCAATTTGTTGTAAAGATAAATCTCGGCTCACGACAATGACCACCTTCCTATTCTTTTCTTGGACCTGTGATTTTGCCCTGTTAATTATTTATGGGTGGAACTGAATTTCTCCTGCAAACAATACCTAATATTTATCTACACTTAACACCACAATCACTGAAATATAGTAAAGATCATTCCGCATTTAACAAAAATCGACGGAAATCCACGCATGAAAAAGCTATATGTAGAAAAATTTTTATATGGTAGCAGGCACCTTTAATACAATGCAGTATTAAAGGTGCCTGCTACCTCGATGACACATGACAATAGCCCCTGCCTTGGATTTGCAAAGCAGGGGCTTTTTTGACACTTGATCGCTTTTATTAGAATAGGAATGATTAACACTAATCCATAAATAGATAGATGGATAGAGCTAGAACCAGTTGATAGGTTGAGGTTTAAGGTTTTGGAATATATGCTTTGTTTCTGTATATTCTTCAATACCAATTCTTCCTAGTTCGCGTCCAATACCAGACTGCTTAAATCCACCCCATGGTGCTTGTGGGAAGTAAGTGTTGTAGTCATTAATCCAAACAGTACCCATACGCATTTTTGCTACACAGCGTTCAGCTTTTACAATATCGGTTGTCCAAACACCACCAGCAAGCCCGTAGATAGAGTCATTAGCAAACTTAACTGCTTCATCTTCTGTACGGAATTTCTCCACCGTAATAACAGGTCCAAAGGCTTCATCTTGAACAACCTTCATGTCTGTTGTACAGTCTGTAAAAATAGTAGGTAGGTAGAAAAAACCATTTTGTAGTTCTGGATTTTTTGGACGGCTACCACCAACTGCTAATGTAGCACCTTCTTTAATACCTGTTTCTACATACTTTTCTACTTTTTCAAGGTGGTCAGCTGAAATAAGTGGGCCCATTTGTGTATCTTCGTCAAATCCGTTTCCAATCTTAAATTTTTTCACTCGCTCAACAAGTGCGTTAACGAACTCATCGTGAATACTCTCTTCTACAATAAGCCTTGTACCTGCTGAACAAATTTGTCCTGCATGGAAGAATACACCGTTTAATGCTTGGTCAACAGCTGTCTCAAAATCAGCATCCGCAAAGATGATGTTAGGGTTTTTTCCCCCAAGTTCAAGTGCAAGCTTTTTCACATTTACGCTTGCGGCTTGCATAATCTTCTTTCCTGTTACAAGTCCACCAGTAAAGGAAATAAGGTCAACATCAACGTTGCTAGCAAGCTCAGCACCAACTGTATGCCCCGCACCTAATACTAGGTTAGCAACTCCAGCAGGCACTCCTGCCTCTTCCATTAATTCGAATACTTTAATCGTAGTAAGAGGTGTGATTTCACTTGGCTTCATAATGAGTGTGTTACCTGTAGCTAATGCTGGAGCCAACTTCCACGATGCCTGTAATAATGGGTAATTCCAAGGTGTAATTTGACCACACACTCCAACAGGTTCACGGACTACTTTACTAATAGAGTTAGGAACTGGAGAATCAATTAGGTCTCCGCCATCTTTATCTGCAAGATCTGCATAATAGCGAAATACTCCAGCGATATCATCCATGTCCGCACGGCTTTCCTCCACTGTCTTACCAGTATCTAAAGATTCCAATGTAGCAAGTTCTTCTTTATCTCTTTCTATTAACTCAGCAATTCTCCTTACGATAGCCCCTCGCTCGATTGCTGGAGTAGAAGACCAATCTCCTTTATCAAAAGCTTCTCTTGCTGCAGAAACAGCAAGCTTTGTATCCACCTCATTCCCTTCTGTTACTTTAGCAATGACTTCCTGATTAAATGGGTTTATGATCTCTCGAACTTCTTTTGTTTGAGATTCAACCCATATTCCATTAATAAACATCCTTTTTACGTTCATTTATTTGAACCCCCTTACAAAGATTAACTTTGTTTTAAAAAAAATTAACGTTTTGAATGATTTTAACTCTAACATAACCAAATAAAAATTGTAAACTAAAAAACTATTGAGGTTTTCAAACAAACCAATACTTTTTTAAATATAGAAAGTTTTTTAATAAGCAAGTAAATGTGACAACAAATTGAACCTTTCCATTTGACATAATTTTTATTTACGATATGCTAGTAATTATAAAACGATCAAAACGTTCAAAATAAATTTAACAAATTTAATTCGCTAAACAGCTAACCTTGAAGGGATTTGATAAATGTGACAGATAAAAATATAGAAGAGAAACTAGAATATGCGAAAGATTTAGTAATCAATTCTATCTCAGAGACAATGGATTTATATGGCGTAACCCCTTCTGTCGGCAGGTTATATGGAGCAATGTTCTTTCATCAACATCCTATGACACTAGATGAAATGAAGGATGAATTGGGAATGAGTAAGCCGAGTATGAGTACCGCAGTTCGAAACCTGCAGGAAAATGAAATGGTTCAGAAATCCTGGAAAAAAGGTTCAAGAAAAGATATGTATACTGCTGAAAAAGATTTCTTTAAGAACTTTATTCATTTCTTTTGTAAAAAATGGGAAAAGGAAGTCCATGTAAACGAAGAGGCTTCCTTCAAAGCACAAAAACTTCTTATGGAAATCATAGAAGATCCAGAGGCCTCCTTAGAAGTTAGAGAATCGGCACAGTCTTATTATAATTCTATTGAGGAATCACTAGTTTACTACAAATGGCTCGAACGACTTGTGAATTCCTGTCGCTCAGGTGAAATTTTTGAGTTCTTACCGAAGGAAGAGACAAACGAGGAAAAAAAGTAAAAAGTATTTCATTCTTTTAAGGAGGTGGTAGTTAAATACCACATCACCAATGGTTTTTTCTTAATATTGCGACAAGAGACGTGTAGAAAAGAAGAACACAAAGGAGATTATTGTATGAATTTATTAATTAGAAATAGGATTAAAAGAATTTTATTAACATTGATAGTATCTAGTTTATTTATTTTTACTGCAGCATGTGGAAACCAAGAGAGTGGCTCAAATGCTTCTGGTAATAATCAAACGATTACGTTTGCAGATGCAGGTTGGGATAGTATCCGTATTCATAACGCTATCGCTAGTACAATTATAGAAAATGGATTTGGCTATAACACAGAAGTAATTCCAGGATCTGAAACTGGTTCCTTATTAGGAATTAGTAATGGAAGTATCGACGTTTACATGGAAATTTGGACTGGTAATTTCTATGATCAGTACAGAGATGCAATTGATCAAGGGGATATTATAGAGCTTTCCGTTAACT
Source organism: Alkalihalobacterium sp. TH-98 (assembly GCF_057473385.1). Classification (NCBI taxonomy): domain Bacteria; kingdom Bacillati; phylum Bacillota; class Bacilli; order Caryophanales; family Bacillaceae; genus Alkalihalobacterium; species Alkalihalobacterium sp. TH-98. The sequence continues at coordinate 12,019 of NZ_JBYCKM010000013.1, forward strand.
TCAGTGATACAAGTGAAGGTCTCTATGTACCTACCTATGTGATTGAAGGAGATCCTGAAAGAGGTATTGAGCCAATGGCTCCAGACCTAAAGTCTATTCATGACCTTCCAAAATATTGGGAGTTATTTGCAGATGAAGAAAACCCGAGTAAAGGAAGAATTTATGGTTCAATTCCTGGTTGGGCAGCAGATACGGTATTAGAGGCAAAAATGGTCAATTATGGTTTAGATGAGTATTTTAATTACTTTCAACCAGGCTCTGATACTGCATTAAATACTTCACTTATCCGTGCGTATGAAAGAGGAGAACCTTGGGTTGGGTATTATTGGGAGCCGACTTGGATTTCTGGTCTGTATGATATTACCCTATTAGAAGATGCGCCGTATAACGAAGAAGAATGGTCAGATGGGTATCGAACAGAATTCCCATCTCAAAGATTAACTATCGCTGTGAATAATGAATTTACAGAACAAACACCAGATGTAACTAATTTCTTAAGTAACTATGAAACTAGCAGTGAGATCACAAGTAATTTGTTAGCACACATGGAACAATATGATGCAACAGATAGAGAGGTTGCTATTTGGTTCCTGGGTGAATATGAAGACTTATGGACGACTTGGGTAGACGAAGAAGTCGTCGAAAAAGTGAAGACAGCAATTCAGTAATCTTGAAATCACCTGACTAATTAAGTTTAGTTAGGTGATCTCATACAACAAAGAGTTATTAATTCTATTGAGGAGGTGCAGGTTGCATCTTTCTACCTTGCAACTATAAAAGATGAACAATTTCCCTGAATTTCTTGAATTTAGCTTAGGTAAATATATTGAGCTATTTGTTAAATGGTTAGATACTAATTTCTCAGCATTTTTTGATGGCATTGGTGCTCCGTTATTGTGGGTAATGGTTAACATCGAAAGCTTTTTATTATGGATGCCATGGTGGTCATTCTTAATTGTTATTATTCTTTTAGGATGGCGTTTTACCTCACTTGGTGCAGGTATCATTTACGCACTTTTACTTATCCTTGTGGGCTCGTTTGGTTATTGGGATTTCATGATGATGACCTTAGCTATTGTTCTTGCTTCTGTCTTTATATCGTTACTTATTGGCATTCCAATTGGAATACTCATGGCCTATAGTAAAATAATTGAAACTATTATGAAACCGATTTTAGATGCAATGCAAACCATGCCAAGTTTCGTGTATTTAATTCCAGCCATGATCTTATTTGGTTTAGGAAAGGTTCCCGCCGTGTTTGCCACTATTATCTATGCTATTCCTCCTGTAATCCGATTAACAAACCTAGCCATTAGACATGTATCTAAAGACATGGTCGAAGCAGCATATTCTTTCGGTTCTTCCCCCTGGAAGGTTCTAACAAAGGTTCAATTACCACAAGCACTCCCTACAATTATGACAGGAATAAACCAGACTACAATGATGGCATTAGCAATGGTAGTTATTGCTTCTATGATTGGTGCACAAGGTTTAGGTATGGAAGTTTTAATCTCCATTAACCGAGTCGATATTGCAAGAGGTTTTGAAGCAGGTCTAGGTATTGTTATTTTAGCAATTATAATGGATCGAATTTCACAAGGCATCGCAAAGAATTCAAAGGTACCAGAATAAAATGAAAGTAGGAGTTCGATTATGACTGAAAAGGTAAAAGTTGAAAATTTAACGAAAATATTCGGACGAAATCCGAAATCGGTAATAAAGAAATTAAAACAAGGTGTGTCAAAAGAAAAGATATTAAAAGAATCAAACCATACTGTTGGAATTAACGACGTCTCCTTTTCCGTGAATGAGGGAGAAATCTTCGTTATTATGGGGTTGTCCGGAAGTGGTAAATCAACCTTGATAAGATGTTTAAATCTATTAAACAAGCCTACGGATGGGAAGATTTTTGTTGATGGCGAGAATATTATGGATTACTCCAAACAGAAGTTAAGGGAGTTTAGACAATCCAAAATAGCCATGGTATTTCAGCACTTTGGGTTATTTAGTCACCGTAATGTGATTGATAATGTGGAATATGGTTTAGAGATAAAGAACATAAGTAAAGAAGACAGGTTGAAGAAGGCGCAACAAGCTCTGGTTAATGTAGGTCTAGCAGGATGGGAAGATAAAATGCCCCATGAGTTAAGTGGAGGAATGCAGCAACGCGTTGGGTTAGCAAGAGCACTAGCTACTGAACCAGACATTCTTTTAATGGATGAACCATTTAGTGCCTTAGATCCTCTTATTAAAAGAGATATGCAGTTAGAATTGATGGAGCTCCAATCAAAATTAAAGAAAACGATTATTTTTATTACGCATGATATTAATGAAGCGTTTAAAATTGGAGACCGCGTTGCCGTAATGAAAGATGGACAAATGGAACAAATCGGTACCCCCGAAGAAATCATTGAGAAGCCAAAGAGTGAGTACATTAAAGATTTCGTAAAAGATATTGACCGTTCCAAGGTTTTACAGGCGCAGCATGTAATGTTTAAAACAAACGCTGTCGTGTATCTAAAGGAAGGGCTCAAAGCAGCTGTAAACGAAATGCGTACAAATGGTATATCCAGTGTATTTGTTCTTGATAATTCTCGTAAACTCCAAGGACTGATTACGATCGATGATACCATTAAAGCGATTAAGGAAAATAAATTAATAAAAGATATTCTCATCGAAGACTATTTTACAACTAATACAGAAACTTATTTACAAGAACTAATTCCTAAAGCAACTCAATCAAAATACCCTATTGCTGTAGTTGACGATGAAAACCGTTTTGAAGGAATTATATCCCGAGTTTCCGTGTTATCTGCTCTAGTTTAATAGGGATAATAAAATTTCAAACTCAATGTAACTTATAAAAGAGAATCAGTTGATAAAAAAATGTTAACACCTCAAAACGAAGTTATGTTAAGTTAAACTAGAACAACGCCTGTAATTTCTTAATTACAGGCGTTGTTCTAGTTTAGAAAATTATCAAAATATTAGTTAGTATTTTATCTCCAATTGGTTATAATCACATGTTATCCATTGACATTTAGTCTGAACCTATATTATAAAGTTTGTAATGAAGGTTAAACTAATTTTTAACACGCTTTACTTTTAAATTGAAGGAGAAGCTATATGAGTGAATCTACTGAAAGTTCCAGAATGAAAATAGAACAAGCACAAGATAAAGTCATTGGTGCCATTGCAGAAACAATGGATTTATATGGTGTAACACCAGCTGTTGCTAATCTTTATGCAACGATGTACTTTAAAGATCAGATGACTCTTGATGAAATGCGTACTGAGCTTGAAATGAGCAAACCTAGTATGAGTACTAGTGTCCGTAAGCTCCAAGAAATAGGAATGGTGAAAAAAACTTTTACACGAGGTTCTAGGAAACATACTTATGTTGCTGAGAAAGATTTCTTTCGTTCATTTATGATATTTTATTGTCAAATGTGGGAACGTGAAGTTAAGACAAATTTGAAAGCAATTGAGGAAGCACAAGAAGATTTAACAAATGTCATAAAAGATCCCACCAGTGCACCAGAGATTGTTACAGAAGCTAACAAATCCTACAGTCAATTAGAAGATTCTAAAACATACTATCACTGGTTAGAAGACTTAGTTGTAAATATAAGAAGTGGTAAAATTTTTGAGTTTATACCTAAAGATCGTCGAGGTTAATTTGAATAAAATAGTAAAAAAAATAAAGAAGTTGGTCCCTCCTATTTGGAAAGACTAACTTCTTTTGTATTTAAAAAACAATTAAACAATATTTAAATTCATTTTGTAAAAATACATTTTAAAAGAGATCATCTTATGAAAGCATTGTTTAGCTTATGCTTTTATTGTCCCTGCGTCGGGTGAATGTACTCCATGACGGTAGAAATCGGTATTAATAGGCTCTAGCGGTGTACGTCCAAGGATGATGTCCGCTGCCTTTTCCGCGAGCATCAACACCGGTGCATGGATATTGCCGTTAGTGACATAAGGCATGGCCGACGCATCAACCACACGTACATTTTCGAGCCCATGTACCTTCATGGTTAGCGGATCTACCACGGCCATTGGATCAGATGCTGGACCCATCTTTGCCGTGCAACTCGGATGAAGTGCAGTCTCAGCATCATTCTTTACCCATTCTAAAATCTCTTCATCTGTACGAACAGAAGGACCAGGTGAGATTTCTCCCGAATTATACGGTGCTATAGCGGGTTGAGACATAATTTCACGTGAGATTTTTACCGCTTCAATCCACTCACGGCGGTCCTGTTCAGTTGAAAGATAGTTGTAGACCATGCTCGGATGTTCTTTAGGATCTTTCGAACGAATTTTTAATGAACCTCTAGCATCAGAGTACATCGGTCCGACGTGTACCTGGAAGCCGTGAGCCGTGTCTGCTTTTTGTCCGTCATACCGCACAGCTACCGGAAGGAAATGGAACATCAAGTTTGGATATTCAACGTCATCGTTTGAACGAACAAAACCTCCACCCTCAAAATGGTTGGTTGCTGCTGGACCTTTACGCCCAAGTAACCATTGTAAACCAATCCATGGCATCTTTAATTTATTTAAGTTAGGCTGCTCAGAAACCGGTAATGGACAAGCGTATTGAATGTAGGCTTCAAGATGATCCTGAAGATTTTCACCTACACCTGGTAGGTTCACTACCGGTTCAATGCCAAGTGAGCGAAGGTGATCTGCATCACCTACTCCTGAAAGTTGAAGTAACTGAGGGGTATTGATGGCACCACCTGAAAGTATTACTTCACCTGCAGTGACTTGATGAGTCTTTCCGTTTCGTTGATATGTCACACCGTTTGCGCGTGTTCCGTCAAAATCAATACTTGTCACAAATGCTCGTGTTAGTACAGTTAGATTTTCACGCTCCATAGCCGGATGAAGATATGCACGAGAAGGCCCAAACCGTCTACCCTTGTACACATGCTTATCAAATGGAGCAAAGCCCTCTTGCCTGAAACCATTGACATCAGGTGTTTTTGAGTAACCAGCCTCAACAGCTGCGTCGAAGAAAGCTTGGAATAAAGGATTCGTAGCTGGACCTCGCTCCAATTTAAGTGGACCATCGTGACCACGAAATTCATCATTTGGATCAGCAGCTAAAGCATTTTCCATTCGCTTAAAATACGGAAGGCAATGTGCAAAATCCCATGTTTCCATCCCTGGATCTTTTCCCCAACGTTCATAATCTAATGGGTTTCCTCTTTGGAAAATCATCCCGTTGATTGAGCCTGATCCTCCAAGCACTTTTCCACGGGCATGTTTGATACGTCGTCCATTCATATGAGGCTCCGGTTCAGATGCGTATCTCCAATCGTACATCGGTTTCCCTGCTGGGAAGGGCAAAGCTGCTGGCATTTGAATAAGTAAATCCCATGAAAAGTCCTTACGTCCTGCCTCTAATACAAGAACACTACGTGTCCCATCTGCACTTAGACGGTCACCCAGTACAGAACCTGCACTACCGCCACCAATGATAACAATGTCATATGTTTTATTCATTTTCCGTACCTCCTTAGATGTTGACAATTGACTGAAGTGTTCAAAAGTATATTAATAGTATTCACTCGAATTCCTCCTACAGTTATTAAAAACAGTTAATAGTTTTATAGTTTTTTAAATAAAATTTACTTAACCCATTTAGTGCCTGAGGGTTGAGATTAAATAAAATCCTTAACCTCTAAGTCCTCCACCAATCCGATTTTGCGAAACTTATATCAGTTCCGACATTTTACTCTACCCTTTACCTGAGTAAAATGTGGTTGATGTAATATGGAAACCAGACCCAATTCATTCATGTGGATCTAACATTTCACCTTAGTGTTAATTTTGTTAAATTTTTATTTAACATATTTAATGTTTTTAATTTATCATATTATCATTTTTTTGTAAACTAATGTCTATTCTTAATTACATATCTTTTGCATTCACTTATGAAGGAAAATACAATCATGTAATTAGCAGCACCGTACACAATCACCTATCGTCATATAACAAAAGAAATGAAAAAGAAGCTTCCCAAGGGATTTTGGATCCTTTGAGAAGCTTCTAATGTTTTGTAAGTGTTAGCAAATTAATTAAAAATCCTTATAGATCAAGGAGTGAAGCGGCTTATTACATCATGCCGCCCCTATGGTGGGAGTGTATATTATCTTTAACGTGATGTGCGTAGAGTGCGATATATCAAGGTTTTTCTAAATTCTTACTGTAACATCTTTAACCTGAATTTACGTTTTTGAAATGAGTGCGTTAGCATTTGGTTAGCAAACTGTAATCAACCTATTTGGTTTATGAATAAAAATAAAAAAGAATAAAACGCAACCTGCCTTATCAATACACACAGCGACATTAAAATAAATAGCATCAATTATTGCTTCTATCTATTGCCATTGCCCAAAACATTGTACCAAACAATCTATTGTAGAGAACATTTTTCATTTAACACTATTTGGTCAATAAAATCCATACTGAAAATATTCTTCTGTCTAATAAGTAACAATAAAAATTTTCTTTTGCTTATTATTTAATTTTAAAACGAAGAATAGTTGTGATAAATTAAACCCTAATTAATTCCTGTCTATTATCAAAAATTTGTATATCTCCATCTTCAGACACTTTTATTGCTAACGAGTATTTTGAAGCTACATAAGCTGCATTGGTCTTTGCACCCCTATATATGTTTACAGGAGGATTTTCTTCTACCTCATTGTTATTAATTTCATTATCATTTATTATTTCTCCGAACAAAAGAATATTTAATTTATAATCCATTATTACTGCTCCATCAACAGAAGAAATTAATTCAAAAAGGTATTTATCACAACTTCTAATGTTCAATGAATTGCCTATTTGAGTCTCTATAATTTTTTTATACTCTGTTGCTTGAGGAGTTCCACCTTTTAATATCCTTTTATAAATCGTCGAAGTATAATGGTTACTTCTTTTTAATAAGCATATTAAAGCGCCAATGTTTTTCTCTGATAAGTTTTTTAAGTAGTTATATAAATCTATAGCTCTTGGAACTGAATACTCAATTTTATCTCGGATGTACTCGATACCATTACTTTCTTGAATATATTGCTCCAGTATAAAATTAGATAAAATACTTCTGAGAAAAAAGAGGTTTCTAAGTTTCCATTGTCCATTCTGAAATGTAATTTCATACTCTGCCGATTCTTTCCAGTAAATCCCCTTCTTATTTATATAGACAAAATCTAAATTATCTAACTTCTCTTTCTCTGCTTTAATAGAATTGAGTAAATCCTCCAAATACTTTAATGATGACTCTATTTCATTTTGACGATTCTCCAACTCTTCGAGTTGAGTTTGAGGATCTTGAAATTCTTTCAAATTATTAATTATTTGTAATAAGTTTCTTAACTTATTGAACCCCTCAATTATTTTAGGGTATTTTGAAAATTTTTGAATAATTTCTTCTGGTAATAACTCTCTATATTCGTGCATATTATTAATAATTTGATCAATATTTATTCTTTTATCTACCAGTTGGACATAACTTTTTAGTTCATCTTTATATCTCTCAACTCTTTTTTTAGTTTCTTCAAAATTATCTTTATTTGCCAACCCAAAAGTATTGCTTGTTGAACTGTTTTGATCTAAGGAACCATCTGTTGCTAACTCATAAGAGAAAAACTTAATATGTGATTCCTCAAAATCTCTTTCTCTATCATTCATAATGTCAGATATACTTTGTTTACCTTTCAATTTTTTGGCTAACCCTATTATGTTATAGCTTGAATCTACAACAAATGATAGTGACTTTGAATCGATTAGTTTTAAACTTTGCTTATCTTCTAATAGAACATGTGACTTTTCGTTTCTAACAGGAATAAACTCAATCGAAAGACTTAGTAGATGTTCCTTCACATTAATATCATTATTCTTTATAATAATAAAGCTGAACTGATTCCCCTGCTGTTCATAAGTCTTTCCACAGTATCGCTTTAAATTATCTATAAAATATGAAAGTCTTTTAACATCAAAGTCTTGTTTATTGTAAGTTATAAAACCGTGAACCAAATCCTCTATTAAAATGTGGTTATAGATTGGCTTATATTCTAATTCTTTATATGTTTTGTAAAATCCCACCAGAACTTCCAGAATAACTCTTTTCATTTTATTAATATAAATATCTACAATTGCTAAAATATTTTCTGAGATATCATTCACTCTTAAATCAAGTTCATATTTATCTTCATCAAAAAACAATGTTATCTTAAAACCTAAAAATTCATTAATAGCTTCTATATACTCATTATAGAAACTTACTATTTTTTCATCATATAAAATTTCCTTATTTTCCACATCAGTAGTAGGCATAATATACTCCTCACAATAATATTCTTTTATGTACTTAAATCTTATTAACTAATATTCCCCTATACTTCCTAGGTTTCTACAAAAATTTATCTAATTCAAATCTATAAAAACCTTGAGTTCTTGTAGCTACCAAAGATTGAATTAGTTACAAGATTATTATTGATATCTAAAGAAATATTATTAAGCTGATTATCTTTTTGAAGCTTAGTAATAAGACTCTAATTTATTTAGATGATAATTAACAAAGTCATCTTCTATTTTTAGTAACAATCGCTAGATTAATTATTTCTGAATCCGATTTGCCGCATAAATCTACATAGACTTCCTTACTACTCTCAGCATAATAATTCTCCATAAGAAGCTCCCATGTAAAATAGACTATTTCCTTCCCGCACTCTTTTTTTAAAAATAATTAAAGGTCAAGGCTATATTCTCTTTTAATGAGTTGTTCGATTAACTTGAATGTACATCTTATAGTAGTTTTCTTGCATGTTTGTTAGTTAGGCGTGAAAACTCAAAATCAGAATGTAGTTATTAACATCCTTAACAAACACAGTTTATATTTTATCTATAATACTTAATTCGGACCAATTTTCTATATTTCCCTTGGAAGCTGTTCCCTTAGGTGAGAGTGTGTAATATCTTACACGACGTGTGCGTAAAGTGCGGTTTATCAAGGATTTGTTAATTTGTTACTGTAACATCTTTAACGGGGATTTATTGTTTTTCACTGGATTGCGTTAGCATAATGTTAGCAAAAACAACGCAAGCATTTAATTGCTTTAACAAGAACTCCACCTTTAGTTGACTAACTTTTTTTAAAAATTTGTACCGGGTTGGTATTGTAATCAAATAAGAATAAGTTAGTTACAGATAACTTTTTACATGACCTTTCCTAACTTGGCAAGAGTTCATGGCGCATTTTTAACTTCAGCTTCTTTCTTAATTCTTCAATTTGGACAATTACTTCGTCATTAGATAACCATTCTTCATTAACCCTTATTTGGTCCCAAGGATAATCTGGGTCAAAATTCACCCATAATCCGTGAAGTTTTTTTAAAAGATCTCTTGCAATATTTTCAACTTCTTCCGATAAGTAAAGTACCATGAAGTAATAATAATCATTCGCTTCAATAAACTTTTCCTCTGCTTCATTATAATTGAGCCTCTGTAATCTTTTATTTAACAAAGAAATAGCATTATTTTTATCTGTATCCCAGTAACTTAAAATAAGTTCAATATCATTAGATGTGAACAGTTTATTCTCCATATAAGATTTAACATCGCTAGCATTAGCATTTTCAAATGTTAATACCCTCTGTGTTCCTCTTAACCTTCTAATAGAGCCATTACATATTTCTATAAGTTTAAATAGTTCAGGGTAACACTCGTGTCTTTTAGTTGTATATAATTCAAAATTAGTGAATAGTTGATTCTGCTTTAACTTTAGTTCCTCTATTTCAACATCAAAACTCCGTTTATGGGTTTCAAGATCCTTTTGAATATCTCCCTTAACATTTTCAGTAAGTTTAGTAATCTCAGCAATGTCCTCTTTGGTAGCAACGTTTTTTCCTTTTTCTTTCATATAACCAGGCAGAAATTTCCATGTAAATAACCCTAATAAAAAAACAGTAATCATTATTATTATTTCATTTAAATATTCCATAAATTATCTCCTTACCTATACCGAAAAATGCTGTTTTTCTATTAATTACAATAGCTGAACGTTAGCATTTTTTAGTGAATTATTCAACTACATTAAATTAGATAGTTAATATCATAGACTTATACATCTTATTTCCCATAATAATTCTTTTAAGTTAAACTTACATCTTCTAAGTTTCTCAATTACATTCTTAACAGTATTTTTAGAGAATTTGTAATCATCCCCAAAGTAGAATTAAAACATTTCAACTAATTGACCTTCTTTAACTTATACAAAGCAGTAATTTCACCTGTTTCATCGTATTCTACTTGTAGGTCAATTTGTTCATTTATTAAATCTGCATTTTTCCCTTGTTTTAATTGGTTTAGTTGTTCTTCCATATCTATGATATTTTTGGTGATTTTCTTGTTAAGGTCGGTGATCTTTCCATCTAATGTTTCTTTACGTACATTAACTGCACTTTCAAATCTAAATTTCCCATCCAGCTTTATTTGTTTTCCTTTTGTTATTCTATTAAAATCATCTAAATGATTAATAGTTTTCTTATAATCACTTTCAATATCAGTAAGCCTTAAAAGACTTACCTCATCAGTTCCTTCAATATAGGTTCTCAAATTTAAACAAATGACCATTAATTCTAGGTTCCCAAAGCATAGAGATAGATCTTTTTCAAACGTGATAGCTATAGTTTCAACCTCTGTTACAACACTATCTATATCATATTTAATTACTTCCTTTACGTTTTTAATGCTATTAATAATATTCGGCTGTTCTATAAAAATAGATTGTAAATCTTGGTAACAATCAAGATAGATATCCTCAATTTTAGCAAAATATGCATGGTTACTATTTATGATACCCTTTTGCAGATCAGGTAATATAGATTTTAAATATCGAACCGCCCCTTGGATTCTTCCAAGTTTATCATTTCTGTTGTATCTCAATAGTGTATTAACCTTATTATCAATAATATTTAACCTTTGGTTGATATTTTCTAAATGTTCTTGTGCCGAAATAACGGTCATTACTCCAAGTGCAACATTAGCTAATTGTGCTGGGTTTAGTTTTTTCACATTCTTTATCCCAATTGAACCATGACCATGGATTTTATGTTTAGAATCAATTACCATTGCTCTATATTCATTTGCCGCTCCCTTTGTTTTCATCAACGTTAATTCGCCAGACTTCACTTTATTTACAATCTCTTCACTAAATTTTATAATGACCTTCTTATCCGTTTTTAGAATATCTGCAGTTGATGGAGTTAGTTTGACAAGATTATTAATATTATCCTTTAAACTTCTATTTAGAGGTACTAGTTGTGGTGGCTCATATTCCTTTATTTCAAAACTATCTATACCTTTTACTTCCCAAGGTAGTTCATGACTTTCATTATTCCTTTCTACCGTAATAATTTTCTCAAATCTATCTTGATTCGATGTTCTATTATAGTTATTAACTCTTGCTATACTTTTAATAGTTAAAAAAACTACTATCATTGTCACTATGAGGAAAAGAGTTATATTAATAAAAACTCCCTGCATTTACAACAACCCCTTTTAGTAAATTTTCGACACTTCCATTTTTCAAAGAATTAAATATGACACTAGAATATTTTACCATGAATTTGGTTGTTTTTATTTATAAAGTGTTGAATAACTTAATCGCTAACTATCTACATCAATGACCCAATAGTAAGAGCTGGGAGTGTGTCATGTGACGCAAGAAATATAAAAAGAGCTTCTCATAAGTTTGGTCAACTTATGAGAAGCCCTCATTCACTTTCATATCGCCAGCATAATGTTAGCAAATGTTCACTTAAATTTATTACATATAAAAGCAGACAACTAAGAATGTTTCCTTTAATCTATCTTGTTTTTTACAAAATTGCATCTAACTGTACTTTTACCCAGTGATCCATATCTTTACTTTCTTTACTAAGTTTACTTTGAATTTTATACTCTAAATTTTCTTCCTCTGTAATATCTAATAAATATTTATCAGTTAAAAATATAGCAGTTTCCCTTGGAATACCCATTTCTATTAATTTTCTAGGAACTGTTCTATAAGCCCCCATTTCAAGAAAAGATAAAAAATTACTATCCGGATATACAATGGTATAGATTGGCTTTAATAATGCTGAAAGTTTATAAGTAATTGTATTTTGAAGCGTTGAAATTGTTTTCTCAATTTTACTTGAGTCGTTATGATAATTAGTGTTAAGTATATCCGCTAAGGAAGTTTCTTTAATCCATTTCTCTGAATTGATACATAGTGATTGTATTGTACCATTATTGTTTATACCTAAGTATTTATTATAGTAATATGGGTAGTATTCCTTCATAAAGTGGATTACATAATATAAGTTATTTGATAGATTCCTTTCAATCGGTGAATGTGGTAAGTACGGTTTATTTTTATCATTATACATCTTATTCAATTCTACAGGGTCCCAATATCTATTTTGAAAACAAATATCTTTTGGTATAGATAATTTTTCGATGGCACTTTTAATCTTTTTTAATTGAGCATAAGAAATACTTATCCCCACAGACTCTAGTTTGTCCTTTGCTCCTAAATCATATTTTAAAATATTATATCTTATGTAAGGTAATAAATATGCATTATTAAAATCTTGGCTTGTGGGTATATTTTCCTCAAGACATTGTACAATAAAATCTTTATTATTATTGAATTTCTCTTCATATCCTGTCTTTAATTCTTTTTCGGTATCATCAAAAAAAGTTTCTTGTTCACTTTGTTCTATTACAAACGAATTTTCATCCATAACATACGTTCTTCCAATTAAATCTTTTAATAACCTCCCTGCTCTTCCTCTTAAATTAGCAAATTCATAGTTTGACAATTTAGGCGGGTCTGAACTTCTTTTTACAACGAATAGATTAGGATTTCTAATAATTACATTTTGTGCCGGGAGATTTACCCCTTGCATAAGAGTTGTAGTACATACAATATTTTTTATAACTTTTTCTGAAATGGCACTTTCAAGAACTTTTCGAATATGATGCGGTAGTCTACCGTGGTGATAAGCTATATTCTTTTTTAAAGTTTCGACTAAGTCATATTTTGGATGTACAGTCTTTTCTACATATTTAATCAAAGAGGATACCTCTTGATTAACATTTGACAAACTTTCCTTAATAGCTAGTGCTGTTTTTCTTGCTTGTATAGAATTTGGGGAAAAAATTATATTAATAGAGTCATTACCTAACGAATTTAAAACAGATACTAAATAATTATGGAAATTTTCAGTGTACCTTTGCTGACCAATACCTTTTATATCAACCGAATTAGTTATTTGTAGAACATTTGGTGCATCTAAAACATCGGAATATTGCTTAATATAATAATTATTATTTTTCTTACTAACTGAATATGTTAAACTTACCACCGGTGAGTGCATTGTTTCTTCCTGTTCTGCTTTTTCTCCGAAGATATCCTCAGCCAACTCTTTTATTTTATTTATTCTAGGTCCAGAAATTATTATCTTCTCAGGTTTTGTGTTATATCTAAATTCTATTAAAGTATCATATAAAGTTTTTGCACGGTCTTCGTTATCCATTGTTACTCTTTCAATGTTTTGAATCTCATCCACAATTAAATACCTTAATTCTGGGTAAGGATTTGCATTATATGCAAAAGCACCAATAGCTCTTTCTTGTGTCAATACATAAACTTTATTCACATTACTATGTTCTTCATAATAAGTATTTAATATCTGGTACTGTTTTAATCCGAACATATTTAGCAATTTTCTAAAGTCAGAGGAAACTTGAGAAACCAAACTTAAATTAGGAACTATGTATACAACTGTTCCATTATTGTTCAATAATGTCTCCATAACCTTTAATGCAATTACAAAAGACTTGCCGGCTGACGTAGGGGCCGAGATACCAGTTATTCGAGCTTGGTTAATTTTTTCCCAAACTTCTCTCTGGAACTTAGTTAATGAAAAAGTATTATTATTAATGTTGACTTCATACTTAACTCTATTTAAAGCAACAGATATTTCAGATATAAAGCTATGAAGGCTTAGATGCTTATTACTTTCTTTGTCATAGTCCTGATCTATCATTATTGCTGTAGGAGATAAACCAATCCTTGATAGTGCAATAACAAAAAATTCTTCTATACCACGCCAATCCTGGTCCTTATACTTATACACCAATGCACATAGTAAAGTAACAATTTTATGAGACCGTTCATCAGTGTTCCTCGATAACTCATCTATTAGTCCAATAATGCTAGGTAAATCATCTTCTAGTATCAGAGTCGGTCTTTTTTTAATAAATCCAAGCCTACTTGCTACACTCGCTAGGTCAATATTTAATAACTTTTTTATTAATTTATTGTCAGAATCACTCAATACATAATCCTCTAACATTTCAACCACCTTACCTAATTTGATTTTGAAATTCTCTTACTAATTGATCTAACTTCCAAACAGGAAACAAAATATAATTTATCCTTTCTAGCAAAACATCATCAATTTCATTAAAAATATCCTTTTCAATCTTGCTACACTTATCAATTAATACACTTTCAATTTGTTTTTTTATTTCGTTTTCACTTATTTTCTCTATTTTACTTGTTTCGTTATAACCTACTACACATACTAAATGAACTTCAGTGTTTTTAAGTTTTCCTCTTTTGTAAGCCCTCGCAACTTTATCTAATTTCTCATCTAAAAAATCATCATATGTATAAAGTCCAAGTTCTTTTCTATGATCATAGTATGTTGATAGAATACTGGTAACCGATGTTTCAAAAGCTGCTCTAAAACGATAATCAGCTGTATATATTTTAGATTCACCTAATATAATTATATTTTTATGGTTTTCTTTTTTATAATGAATTGCATCTGCCCCAAATCTTTCATGACCTGTTGACGTTGTTATAGGCATTTTTCTTATTAAAGGAACAGCCTTGAAAAAGTGTTGAATAAAATTAAATAATATTAGCTCCCCCATCTGACCTTGAAGGTTTAGATCTCTGTCATCTCTATCCCGAAAATAATTTAATGCCAGTTTTCTAAGCTTTGAATTGGCATTTTGTTCAGAACGCCTCTCTTCATGTATCAATTCATCAATAATTTTCTTTGCTTTAGTGTTTGAATAAACCCATTCACATATTGTATTAACTAGTTCCTCCAAAAACTCCTCTCTGTATTCTTGTAAATCTACATAATTAATGCTTGTTCCATAATGCTCCTTATTAGGTAACAAGTTAAAACTTTGATTTATAAAATGAATGTGGTTCATTAAAGAGTCAGTATGCGTTAGCAAGTTATCTATTGTTTCATCAGTTAATTCCATAAAATCGTACATAATAGATTCACACCTTTTTTGCTTTAAAATTTATATAGCTAAGTCCTCTACCAACCCCCTGGAGTTCAATATATAGTAAAAGACCCTTTTAAAAGTAACCTCAAGTCTAATTCTACAGAATTTTACATACTTATCCAATAATTTTCATTTTTTTATTATTACATTGTTTTTTTAAAATTACTTTTTCTATTAAAATATCCAAAATCCCAAGATATAATGATTTTCGATTAACCGGTTAATTCAAATTTTAAATATGTAACAAAACAAGCGAAGACCGCTGTTACATGACGTTATCTCTAAAGGGATAGCCATGTTCTGCGGTCTTTTCTTTCTATTAGCGACAGATGGAGGAAAGTTCAAATGACAGAGGATAAGAGCAAAAAGCGCGAACTCAATGAAGAATGGATTGATAGACTACTAGACACTTGTGACGAAGCGGGCATCTCGAAGCACGTTATTCAAAGATTTATTCATTACTATGTCTGTCAAGGGGGTGACCACGGTGCAAAACTTAATTCAACTACTCAAGGAGCTAGAAGTACAATCAGTTGAGCCAAAGATACTAATTCTACCACGAGACCATAGCAAAAAAAGTGATCTTTCATACCAGATGCAGCTCGATTTAGAATCACATGACGAAAAGTAAATAGTATAAATTTCTCCCTACCCGTCAATGATTGTATTAATTTTAATCTGACGGGAGGGAATTATTTTGGATTTTAAACCTGTAGTTAAAGTGGCTTTCAATGAAGAACTTCAAAGAGAATCTCAATACTTTTTAAAAAGACTTATCGAAAAAATTGTTATTGAACAACTTGAATTAACTCCAACTACGAAAGGAATGTTGCTAATGGAAAGTGAGAAAATCATAGAAAAGGAGTAAAGTTTTATGTTTTATATTGATAAGGAACAAATATATGAGGAATTTATTGCTGTGTACTCAAGGGTTAGTACCGCTCAACAAGATATTCAAAAGCAAATTCAAACTGCAAAAGCGTATATTAACAACCATCAAATTAATGAAGATAAGATCATATGGTTTAAGGACGAAGGTTTTTCCGCCAACAAATTAACAACTAAGGAGATACCAAAGTTACAGGAGCTACTTTTGCTCATTAAACAGGGTAAAGTAAAGACCATTATTGTCTATCATCGTGACCGTTTAGCAAGAAATTTCTATGAATATGTTGCATTGGTAAAAGAACTTTATAAATACAGAGTAAAGGTCATCTTTACCGCAAGCAATCAGCCACCATTTTCTAAAAAACTATCGATTGAGGCTTTGTATGGAATGTTTGCTCAAAGTGACGGAATGAATATATCTTCTAGAAGAAGTGATACGAATAAACAATTCCCCTCAAACATTTTTGGATATCAAAGAATTGGAAAGAAGAAAGATGTGAAATATATACCCAATCCTCAAATTGAACATTCTCTAAAATCTTTTTTCTACGATGTAATGAAAGTTGAAAGTGCAGAAGATTTATTCCAAGTACTAATGACGTACAAGAAAGTTTTAAATAATAAACAATACCAGAACTTGTTAAAGTATTTGAGAAATCCTTTTTATACAGGACATATGGAAACCATATATGGATTCGAAAAACTCAACCACGTTACACCAATTATTTCATTGGAAGATTTTCAAGCTATGCAAGAAGTACTGAGTAACTTAAATGAGGATTTAGTAGGAGCTATGATGGTGGCAACAACACATAGCATTGTAGCCCCAGATTGCAGCATTTGCAAACAGAAAATGAATTTTAGAACTGCAGATTTAGGAGAGAATGGCTATTATGTGTGTCAAAAGAAGCATAAAAAAATAAAAATCGAGGTTAATCAACTGAATAACTTAATTTCACAACACTTAAACCACGTTATTAACAACATTGATCCAGACAAGGTTAAAGTCGAAGTTACTGCTTATTTAAATAAACTTAAAGGTCTTAATGATTCCAAAATTATTACTCTCAATAGAAAATTAGCTGCAATTCATAAAGAAATTACAGAAAAATTCTCACCTGAACGAAGTACTAAATACGAAAAGCTAGTTTACAAAGCTAGAAGTACAAAAACAGAAATTGAAGAAACTTACTCTCTATTGATTAAAATCGAAGATGCTAAGAGTCAATTAAAAGAACACGTTCAAATGATTAAAAATAACATTAGCGGAGAATTACAAGGCTATGATTTATATTTCTTGTCCAATTTATTTTTTTCTAAAATAGAAGTTAGCACAGATTCTATCATTTATTACGTGAACTTGGGTAAATTCATTAAGGAGGGTGATCCCATTGAACTTAATGAGTAGTTACTGCTACCAACATAATGGAATATATATCCTCACTGATAAATCATTAGAAAACTTTGAAATAGCAAAGATGCCTTGGGATATTTATAGGGATAATATAACACTTCTAACAGCATATATTCGTTGGTCAGATGAAAAACAAACATCTGGCCATTCACTCAAGACACAATTGTTAGAGGTAATAGCAAGAACTAAAATGGAAGGTTTCGAAGTTATCGTTTTATTTATAGATGAAGCTACATCTGGTTTTCATGTTCCAGCTCAAAAGCGTGAAAAAATGATAGAGATGAAAAACTTTATTCTTAGTAATAAAAATGCAATTGGTACTATCTTTTATGATGAATCAAGACAGACAAGATTAATTGATGATTTTGTTTTAGGTATTCTAAGACCAATAAAAGATATCAAGCCCAACTTTAAAGTTTACACTACGAAGATAGATGGCGAATGGGATGAAAATAATCTTCAGGTACAATTAAAACTATCATTTGCTCATGAAGAGTCCGTCGAAAAATCAACTAAAGCATATGACTTCCATAATATATTAGTTAATAACAAACCCAAACCTAAACGCCCCCCAGCACGTAACCCTTTGGGTTATTCGCTAACTATTGAGGAACCTGATAAGTTTGAAACAAACGATTATGCGTTTATTGTACAACTCATTTTTTATTTATATAGCTATGGTTATAGTGAAGCCAAGATTGCTAAGCTTCTAAATGAAGCTGATATACCACCACCATTAATGGAAACCGAGGGTTGGTGGGATTCAAGCATAAGATATATACTAAACAATTACTGGTATGCAGGCGACTTAGCTTGGTTTGCTCGCACTAGCTTTGAAAATAGTAAGCGAAAACCAGAAGGTGAATTTTTCTTTAAACCCAAACACCATGAAGCGCTTATCGGAACAAATCTCTGGAATATAACTCGTTACTTTAGAAAGTACAAAAGAAACAAAGACAAAATGAATAGTCCTTTCATTTTAAGAAACTTAACTATATGTAGCACTTGTAATACGAAACTAGCTACTAAAAACTCGACACCAGTTAAATCGAAAAAGAAATATATGTACTATCGATGTCCTTCATGTAATCAAAAAATAAACATGGATGAATTAAATAATGTAATCTTGAACGACTTTTCAAAAAGATGGTCAAAAGAGCTAAATCAACATCAAAAAGAAATGCAAAGTATCCTAATTAGCTGGAATAGAGTTTTGCACAAAAAGAGTAATGAAACAAAGGATATTATCTCATCTTTAAAATATAAATTCAGTATGCTTGATCAAAGTCAAGAATTCTATAAAGATCTTAAAGAGAGTTATGAACTTCAAATCAAATTGCATGAAAAGGAAAATGCAAGATTAAATATCGCACTTGAACAAATAAAGCAATTACAAAAAGATGGTAAACAATCTGAGTTAATTGACCGATTCAAACAAAACATTCAAGAATACTCTTTGGAAGAAAAGCGGTCCATTATCTTACTCGCTATTGAATCTGTAGAAATTGATTTTGAAAGAAAAAACCATATAAAAATCGAGTATCGATTAACTCCTTATGTTGAACTAGAGAACTTAATAAACTCTATTAATGATACTGCTTAGCTGCTGTTTAATAAACAGCAGCTTTTTTATGGAAAACTTCTGCTTACTTTACCTAAAAAATAAAAATTGCACTACTTATTAAACCTAAAGATTTTGCACATTAGCATATTTTTTGTTTCTAAAAGTTCTGAAACCCCTTGATATCAAGGCTTTCCTACTCTTTTCATTAGGGATTATAAGCTTCGAGGGATCCCTAGATACCTATAAAACCTAATTCCATATTATCTTTCTGCCCACTTTACCGAAGGAATATACCTTAAAAAGTTCTCAGGCTATTTAAAATCATATATGGCTACTTACTTCACTTCATTAGAAAGCATGATTATTCTATATCTATATTATTTAATGCTGCTTTTAATTTGCTTACCTCTTCATTCGAAAGTGTTAAGCCCTTACCCATCTTGTCATGATCCGATGACCAATCACGTAAATCATATTTAGGTTCACGACCATTCCAACTAACCAAATTCAATTCTTTTTTCCATCCTTTAGAAGACTCAGACAGAACAGCTATAGTTTCTACAATTTCGAACTTAATTTCAGCCATTACATCCAACACCCTTTCTTGAGTTCACGTCCTATTTATTTTGCTTTAATAAATTTGTTGTTGTAAATTATTCATTAGACTTACTAGTAAAGATGATAGTCTTAGTATTCCCCGGTGTTACAAGAACTGGCCACCAGAACCCAGTTCCCCGCCATTTATTTTCACCTTCTTCTCCGTTTTGGCGAAGTAAGATAAGTGCAGGGATATTTGTAGCTACTTGTTTGGCAATTTTTAATTCACCTTTCTCACCCTTTGGAGTATCTGGAGCATCTTCATACTTCCCATCTTGACGTACGCGCCCTATATTACGATCTTTCCGAACGATGCACCATACTTTTCCTGCATTGTCATCTTCATTATTAACCGATAAATACTCCATACTTGAGATGAAAGACTGTTCATCCCACACTTCACCTACTGTATCATCGTGCGTTGCTTTAATTTTTTCGATAATTTCAGTTGCTACATTCAAGTCTAATAAGAACGGTTCCTCAGAATGGAGACTATACTCATCAATTATAGAATCTAACTCTTTAACTATTTTACTAATATGTGTTTTATAGCCTGTTTGAAAGCCAACTGGCAACAATCGTTTCATTGGTTTCAATGTAGTCGTCTTAGAAAGGAGTAGTTTATTTGGAGAACATGGAATAATATGATTTTTATTATCCTTTTGAATAAAAACGACACCATTATCATTTGTGCCTTTTTCAAATGCACCTCGAAGAGCAGCATCAAAATCATGCATTTTCTTCATTACTTCATAGATTTTTGATGTTGTATAAAACCGTGTAACTGCTAAATCTTCAAGTGGACGGTATCCAAACATTCGAGAATGCTGAAGTACTGTGTCTTGTTGGAATGTTTTCGGATTGCGCCCATAGTAAAACCCTATTAAATTACCAATAGTAATACCGCGATCTAATATTTGACCACCTATGAAAATATTAAGAGGTGTACGTAATTTTAATTGTCCAGTTTCATCTAATAACTGACTAACATCTTTTTCTGAATTAACCTTTGTTATCGTCAAATAATCCTTTTTTAAAGCAATATTCACTTCATGTTTTACTTGGTCAAAAGAAGGAATATCACAGTCTAGGAGTAATAATGATTTCTGCAAGCTGTTATACGACTCTTCGATTAAATCAGACACAAGAACAGGATCTTCATCAATTGCTAACCTTAATAATGCTTTTAACTCATTAACAACCGTTTCCTGCCATTCATGCGCTGCTTTTCCTTGTTCAGTGTGAACGATGAAACTGTACTTTTTTGCTCTTACTCCATTTTGTTTTTCCTGCATTCTACGAATGGTTCCACCAACAATAAAATTAATTACTGCATGACGAAGTGATACAATCTTTTTACTTGTTAACGCTTCTTCGATTTTAAATTTTCTTCTATCTGACTTCTTTAATACTAGTAGTTCGTCTTCTATAATCGGTTCATAAATATAGTAAGCTATAGAACCATCATTTTCACTTTCCTCAAAATAATACTCTCCACCAATGTATGCATCTGGTACAGGTACAAGTTCTGTAAATGCAGGCTTAACCGGCTTGAATACTTTAGATGAATCTTCTATCTTTAAATTTTCTGGTTGTAAATATAATGAATATGGAGTAGCAGTTACTTGAAGAAAGTCGCTATCATTTAATTCCTTTCTAATTTCATCTATCTGTCCGGCAATAATATTAATTTCTGTAATTTCTTTTTTGGTTTTTGAAAAGCCAATGCTAGCAAAGTCAGCTTCATCATCAATAATTAAAACTTTTTTGTCAGAAAGAGATGGGTACGTTTCAAATAATGCTTGATACAAGCGCTTTAAGTTATTTGTTTCTTTTTTCACGACCATGATAACTTTTTGGTCAAGTTCCCACTCACTCAGGTTATCTGGTAAATTCATGATATCGAAGATTTGTAGTTCATCTTCTCGATAGAAGTCTTCAAACTCTTTTTTTAGTCTTTCATATGTTTGTTGAGCTAACGCTCTTGTACCTTTAGTCAAAACAATTGTAAGGTCATATCCATTATCAAAGGAAAGTGCGGTAATTCCAATAAACGTCCTCGTTTTCCCACTTTGAATCTTCCCAAGTAACATACCGGGTCTGTTCACACTTGTGTTATTTTCAATCAATTTATGTACAGTGTTTTCTATACAGTGCTTCGTCTGGTTATCATAGTTATTCTTTTTAGCTAATTCATTATAAAAATATCCATTCGTTTTTATAATACTTGTAGCTTTCATGTGTTCTCCCCCTAAATAGAAAAGGAGAATAGTCTTTCCGCTATTCTCCTTTTAAAAATACTTCCCATTAACGACTTGACATCCTCAACATAAACTCATTAACATCATGCTCTGGTCCTTCAAACGCAACATCTGTATTAATTGCTTCAAAGTGTTTTCGAGCAAATTGAATTTTTGCTTGTTCTTCTGGTCGTAGGAATTCTTCTATATCTGTTCCTTTTGTTTCTAAAACAAAGTATAGTTTTTCAATGCCATCTTTATTAATTACAGCTGCCCAGTCAGGATTATAATTGCCAACCGGTGTTTCAATTTTAAACCAATTAGGTAGCTTAACATATACTCTGACATTTTCATCATTTTCAAATCGCTTTGCAAAACTTTCTTCTATTTCTGAATCATACAAAACATGATCGAAAGGTGACTTTTTGCTGTGAAGTGCATTGTCATTCAGATAGGCAAGTAATTCTTCATTTTGGAAAAGCTCTACAGCATAATGAGACTCATCATCCATTTTGAAATACTTAATTCCGTCTCTAAGAATTAATTTCAATTCTCGTTTAATGATTTTTTCTACTTCTTCTATAAATTTTTGTGGATTGTTCTTAAAATCTTTAAGCCGTTTACTACCCGTTAAAATTTCTATAATGGTTTTACGGGTTAAGTTCGTACGATTTTGTAATTCTGTTATGACATCCGGAAGATTATGGTGAACATCTATGTAATCTTCCAAACGTTCACTAACAGTAACACCCTGGATACCAGTTACACGGTCAAGAGTAGAGATGCCATCTTTACGAGAAAGGATTCTTATTTTTTCTATACGATTCATCTTTTGGATATTTTTTATTGTATTCCTTATCAACTCATTACTATCAAAATCGATCGTAAATACCGTTTTATACTTTATCTTATCCCAAAGCTCAATAAACTCTTGACTATCAACCACTGCTTTATTTAGTTTTACTTTTCGCTTCTTACTTCCATCCTTAATAGGAAGACTACTTGTAATATGCTTCAATTCTTTCACAATGGCCGCTTTCCAAGGATGAAATTCCTCTGGAATCTCTATTTCATAGTTTTCTAATGCCTCTTTTAATACTGATGTAGCCTTATCCTTTTTATCTATATAGTCACTTGTTTTTAAACTCTCATATAACTTTTTAGATAGATCGTATCCAAGCGCTACTTTTTCTTCTGATTCTTCATCTACATAAGCAAGCTTTGCAAAAATATGTTTTTCAATTTTGCCAAAAGTAACACCAGTTTCGTCTTCCATTTCTTTCTGTAAGTTAGCAACGAAATCCTCATACGATTCATTTGCCATCACTGTTAATGTGTTTACATTATAGTCTGCTACACGTTTACCATCTTGATTTACCGCTAAGCGAAGTCCTCGACCAATCTCTTGTCTTCGGCTCACGTACGTACCACCCGAATCTTTAAGAGTACAAATTTGGAATACGTTTGGGTTATCCCACCCTTCACGAAGGGCAGAATGTGAAAAGATAAAACGAAGCGGTTCACTTAAACTTAACAAGCGTTCTTTCTCTTTCATGATTAAACTGTATACATCTGAATCTGCTAGCGTATTTCCTTTGGTATCCTTTACTTTACCTTTCTTATCTTGGGCAAAGTATCCGTTGTGGATTTTGTCAATTTCAACATCAACGTCAATATCATTGAACAACGTGTTGTACTTCGGCTTTTTAATTAGTTTCTTATATTCTTCTTCAAACATTAATGCATACTTTCCCTTGTTTGCATTTCCTTCTCTGTCATATTCTCTATAATGTGCAACTTTATCGATAAAGAACAAACTCAGTACTTTAATACCACGGTGGTTAAACCTTAGCTCTTTATCAAGATGTTCTTGAATTGTCGTGCGGATTTGATAACGTTTAATATCATCATCATTGATATCACCAATCGTTCCACCAATGTTTAAATAATGACCATTGATTTCAATTGATTCGTTACCTTCTGACCAATCAATTTGCTCAACGATATAATTTCGATACAGCTCTCGCTCTCCAGAGATATCAAATAAATCATCCCCATACTTAACTGTCCTAGTCATGCGTTTTACTTTTCCGCTTGATTCAACATCCAGCTCTACTTTTGCTTTTCGTTCTTTTACTTCTAGTAATTTAATATAAGGGAGATTAAAGGCTTGCTCTGAACGAACAGACATCACTTCAATTTTTTTTACTAGCTTATCATTATATGCATCAACGGCATCTAATCGGTATATCATATTATATTTATCAACATGAGTCGCTGAATAACGTAACGTACATAACGGATCTAGGGACGAAATTGCTTCTTTTGATTTAGGTGTTGTATCAACACTCTGCGGCTCATCAATAATGACAAAAGGGTTTGTTTGCTGAATAAACTCAATTGGACGATAACCGTTAAGGCGATCATTGGCACGGTGAATAATATTTGCCTTATCCTCTTTTTCAGGATCAACAAAACTCTTTCGAAACGCATCGATATTAATAATCATCACTTGTATTGTCGTCGCTGTCGCAAAATTCCTAACTTGTTCAAGCTTGTCAGAGTCATAAATAAAATACTCTAACGGTTGTCTTTCATAGTGTTTTTTAAAATGTTCTTCTGTTATTTGCAATGATTTATAAACACCTTCACGAATAGCTACAGAAGGGACAACAATTACAAACTTAGAAAAACCATATTGCTTATTTAATTCATATATCGTTCGTAAATATACATACGTTTTCCCAGTGCCTGTTTCCATTTCAACTGTAAAGTTCATACCATTTAGGGACTCACTTCGAGCTAGTCCATTATTAATTTGTATCTCTTGTACATTTTTTAAGATCTCATTCGAGCTAATATCTAAACGATTTCCAATACCTAAATCGGTCTGGAACATCCCCGCATCTTCACCATAAGAAACAGTAAAGTTAGATTGTCTAACTTCTTGTCCTTTAAAAATATTTACAATAGAATCTATGGCTTGTTTTTGATAAGGTAAGTCAGATTGAAACTTTAACTTCATAACTTACACGCTCCTAACGTCTGTGATTCCACTCTTTTTCAATGTTTGAATGGCATTAGTTTTCACAGAGTCATTCAAGAAGCCTGATTCTTTAAAGATTACTTTCGGTTCAAAATCTTCTTGTTTAAGCTTTATCATTTCATTAACAATTTCTAAATCAATCTCGTCCTCTAAACATAGGAGAACAGAACCAAAGGCGACATTGTAAATAACCTTGCCACCATAAGAGATTTCTTCTATTGGTGTTGTTAAAGGAATACCAATCTTCAATAAAATCTCATACATTAAATCTTCCCTTGTACGGTCTTCTTTGATATTTTCAAGTTGATCTAAGAACCCTTGCTCCAAATCTTCTAGATTAGGATCCCAAAGCTTTACATTTGATGAATCGAGTTTGAATACTTTAAAACCGATATCTAAATCTGTTTTACCTGTTTCACTAACAATCTTTACACCAGCAAGACGAATACGTTCTAAGCCTACGTTGCTTATATTTTCAAACCCCATTTTGTAAGCTTCAGACTTCTCGCTGGTTTTTTCTGGAATTTGGACCATTATGTAATTTCTTTTTCTATTATCAATAGCATTTAACAATGTTACTGCATGAGCGGTTGTTCCTGAACCCGAGAAAAAATCTAGTATAACATCATTTTCTTGTCCGTTACTTACCATACCAATCAAATAAGTTAGTAACCTTGTTGGCTTTGGTGTATCAAAAGGTGATTTGGGAAATAATTCTTTTAATTCATTGGTCGCTTCCCTTGTAGTACCTACTTGTTCTCCAATCAATACATTTTCTGGAGTTCGTCCTTCTTGGTTTTTCAAATATATTTTTCTTATAATCTTAGTCTCGTCCTGAGAAAATATAATTTCACCAGTACTTAATTTTTCTTTGAGAGTATCTTTAGACCATCTCCAACCATTATCTGGTGGAGTAATAAGTTTGCCACTTGGCGTTTCAATATTATATTTTAACGTCTCCCTTAAACTGGGGCTTCTGACATCACCACTTCTCCAATCCCCGTTCGGATCATTATCTGGATTTGAATAAGCTCTATTATCTTCCTCTGTTCTTGCAACCCTTATTTTTTTTAGAGCCGATGATTTTCTATATACTAAAACACTATTATGGTGTCTTGAAAAATATGGTTCATCATTTTTACTCTGCTGAGTATGCTTCCATATAATATTCGTCAAAAAATTACTTTCTCCGAAAACTTCGTCACTTATTTTTCTTAAATTTGCTACCTCTGTTTCGTCTATCGAGATAAAAATGACACCGTCATCTTTTAATAAATTACGGGCTAACTTTAATCTAGGATACATCATATTTAACCAATTGGTATGGAATCTACCACTTAACTCTGAATTAGAAACTGCTGATTGATTAGTAAATTCCTTATATTTCTGAATGTTATCTTGAAAATCATCTTTATAAACAAAATCATTTCCTGTATTATAAGGTGGATCGATAAAAATCACTTTAACCTTTCCAAAATAAGACTTTTGAAGAAGTTTCAATACCTCAAGATTATCTCCTTCAATGTATAGATTTTCCGTTGTATCCCAGTTCTTACTTGATTCTTTATCAGGTCTTAATGTACCCGTAGAAGGGGTTTGAGCCATTTTTAAACTTTGTGTTTTCCCATGCCATGTAAATTCATATTTTTCTTTATGTACTTCAATTTCTTGACCTAGTATCAGTTTTAACCTCTCAAAATCAACTTTTCCTTCAGTTACAACTTCTGGGAACAGCTGTTTCAATGTTTCAATATTTGTCTTCGTTAAATCCAACGATTTACCATCTAGCTTTTCCATTCAAATCATCTCCTTACGAACCTAATTCTTTTTTCAGTTCTGCAATCTGCTTTGTTATTTTTTGAACCTTTACATTAAGCTCGACCTTTTTATTAAATTGTGATTCTTTCTTTATCGTTGCTTTAAGCTTTGTAATGTCTTCTTCTAGCTTTTTGATTTGTTGGATGCGCTGCTGTTGTTGCTTGTGTTTATGCTCATCTTTTTCCACATAATACCTGCCCGTTGTTTCAGCATTTTGTAGTGCTTCTACAGCAAGATCCATGCCCTTATAAAACTCAAAAAAGTTAAAAAAACTCAAGTTTGATATATGAATAGATTGAATAAATTTATTTTGCATGTCTGTCATACTGTTCATGTCAATCCAATTACTTCGGTGAATTTCGATTAATACACTACTTGTTTTATCGACTTTGTTTAGTCTTTTCATACACGAGGTAACTATGAGTTTGTCATGTAACGTGTAAACAATGATAACTGGATTAGGCAATGCCCCATGTATAACCTCATCTATTATTGCCACTTGTTTATCGTTTGCTTCTTCTCGTAAACGAACAGTGATAAACATTGTTCCTTCGTAATGTACATCTTCATCAATGTATGGCTGTATGTTAATCGTAGAAGGTGTAAACAAATAAGTTAGTTCAATTCGTTCTACAAATTTTGTGATAACATCTTTTTCTTTTTTATTTAAATCGGCATACTCATGAAACATCTTTTTATCTAACTTTTTATTCAGTGCTTTAAGTTTTGAGTCTAAACCAATCCTTTGATAAAAGGAAGAGGGTACCATCTTCATCATTCCTTACTTTATAATTAAATACGAGATGATTTCAAAATCATTTAAGCTTGTATTAGCACTAGTTACAAGCTCATCTAAGTTTCCTAAACTAAAAATATTTAATGTCGATTGCTCTTCCATTTTTCCAAGTATTTCATTAGTTGCTTTTTCAAGTAACTCTTTATACTGACTCATATCTTTGCCATTGTTCGTTTCGTTATAAAACTGATTGTATAACATTTCTTCAACCGAGCTTTGACCATGGCATAAAGAGCGATAAATATCTAAAATCTTTTTTACATGAACATGGTTGTATAACACTTCTCCATCTTCCTTCATAAAAACGAGATAGTATGGATGCAATGCATTTTTCTCATTTGTATCAGTAAAATTATTGATTTGTTTTAAGCAGAAAATAATACCTTGTTCAATTTCCTCTTTGATTTTTTCGTTTCTATTTGTTGTTACACTAAACAAGCCTAATGGAGCATTTTTAACGATCTCTTCATTTGTTTTCATGTAATTTAACAAATCCATCCGAAAATCATCCATTGTGAAGTCTGTTAGTGAAATGTTACCTGACATATCTTCCAAATCAATCACTTCTGATTGCAGCTTTTCTAACTGTTTACGGCGATATTCTAGATCTTTCATTTTATTACTATTTTCAGCAATGACATTTTCTTCACCTGTTGATGAAATATCTAAAATGGTCATTCGGTCTTTTACTCTACCTACTAAATTGATGTATTCATCAAGTTCCATTGATGGCCAGTAATTTACAAGTTGAATCTTTTCATTTTTACTTCCCAAACGATCTATACGTCCAAACCTTTGAATAATTCTTACAGGATTCCAATGAATATCATAATTGATTAAGTAGTCACAATCCTGCAAGTTCTGACCTTCTGAAATACAGTCCGTTGCGATTAAAATATCAATTTCTCCCTGCACATTCGGCATCACTTTTTCTCGTTCTTTCGACAGTGGTGAGAAGTTTGTTAACACACTGTTAAAATCTACTTTTTTTATTTTAAATGTTGTTTTTGGGTTATCTGATCCAGTTACTAAGGCTGTATGGATGTCAAAGTATTGCAATACCCATTTATGTAGATTTTCATATAAGTATTTTGCTGTATCTGCATAAGCCGTAAAGATAAGTATTTTTTTGTTTTGACCATTAATAGGACTTTCTATTTTCTCTTTGATTTCTTTCCTTAACGTTAATAGCTTTTCGTCTCTTTGTGGTGAAACTTTCTTGGCGTATTCTAATAAATGAGCAAGGATGTCTCTATCAAAAAGTAAGTCTTGTTTCCACCGAACTAAGTCTACATCCCTTAATAAAATCTTCACCTTAGATCCGATTAGTGCATCTTCTAACTCAGGGTCATCAATATCAATGTCTAAAATGTGTTCTGTAGTATTTGTCGTTGGGGTATAGTTTTGAATTTTATCAATGAAACCGTTAATATTCGCCACAATACTTTCGAGCGTTAATGAAAATGAATGGACAGAGCTTTCTAGTCGTTTAAGTAAACCCGACTTCATTAAGTGAATTAAATTATTTTCGCGATCTGTTTGTTTAAACACTTGGCCATTTGCCACTTTTGTATCATATTTCTCACTATACGCATCTCGCAACGTTGGCATAATATACTGCATTGGGGAATACACAGCAAGGCGTAGCCTCAATATATCGTTATTAATTTTTTCAAGTGACGGGAATTCCCCCTGTTTATCAACATCTATTTTCTTATTTGAAGGTTGTAACCTCGTTGGAAATTGACCAATATCATTCATATTGTAATACTTCTCAATATGTCTTCTTGATCTAGCAATCGTTAACGAATCGAGCAAAGTAAAGTAATCCCAACTTAACATATCTAATAAACGCTCTGTCGTTCTTTTGTCTTCTGATTGATTAGACCACTTATTAAATTGAGACTGCGCCACTCGTATCGTATGTGAGATATTTTTTATATTGGAAGATGACTGAAGTGCAGTATCTTCGCCTTCTGTAATAAAAGCAATTTGATTTTTCAAATCATCTAGCTTGTTGTTAACAGGGGTTGCGGATAGCATTAATACTTTCGTTTTGACACCGGCACGAATAATATCTGACATTAACCTAGAATATCTTGTTACTCGATCATTACGAGCCTCATTATTTCTAAAGTTATGCGACTCATCAATAACGACTAAATCATAATTACCCCAATTAACGTGTTCGAGATTAATATCACCACTATAACCAGACACCCTTGTTAAATCTGTATGATTTAATAAGTCATAAGAAAAACGGTCTTTAGCTAAAATATTTCTATTATCATTCAGTCTATAAATAGACCAGTTTTCCCTAAGTTTTTTGGGTGCTAATACAAGTACTCTGTGATTTCGTAATTCATAGTATTTAATTACCGCTAACGCTTCAAACGTTTTACCAAGCCCTACACTATCTGCGATGATACAGCCACCTTGGTTTTCAATTTTATTTATGGCACCTACTACTCCATCTCTTTGAAAATCATAAAGTTTATTCCAAATGATAGTATTTTCAAACCCTGTTTTAGACTGTAATTCATTAAAATCTTTGGCACCTTCTAAGAATTCTTTAAACAGGTTATATAAAGTCACGAAATAAATAAATTCTGGGGCATTTTCCTTATGTAATGATTCTATTCGCTCAATTATAGAGGCTTTAACGTCATGCAAGGCATCTTTATTTTCCCAAATTGTTTCAAACTTGTTTAATAACTGCTCGTTTGATTCTGGATCATCGACAATATGATTAATGTACATACTAGGTGAGTTGCTGTAACCTAGACCTGCACTTGAGAGCGGCGCACCACCAACCAAGCCAACCTGGCTTCCATTCTTGTTCAAAAGGTGATAGAGACCACCTTGAATTTTCTGTTTAGTTACAGATCTGAAATTTGCTTTGGACTTTAACCAACCAGCAACCTCTCTCGCAATATAGCCTTGTGTTAAGTCCATTTTGTACATATGTTCTTCCTCAACACCGTACAACAAACTTTCATTCTTTTCGATTCTCTCTTTATTAAAATCTTTATCTTCTATAAAAGCTGGTTCTGTAAAAATGAACCTAAGTTCCTCAATTTTAGAAAGTTCTTTTTTTAATTCGACAAACGCGTAAAGTGTAAAATGGGCAGCTGCAACAGAAATTTTACTTCCTTTTTGAATATGTTCTTTTAATACATCGCCTACTAACCCCGTTTGCTTATTATCTATAATTCCTTTATGCATAATTTAGCTCCCCTTCTTCTGTTCAGCTCTGGATACTATAAATTTAGTTCATTTTTAACGGTAGTTATCTAGTAATTTATTAACTAAATTATACCAGTTATTTTACAAATACTAAATGCCCTATATCAATTGTCCTTTATATGTAAAAAACATATTAAATATGAGACTAACCCTAAAAACCGAATTTTTTTCGTTTGGCCCTTCGAACGAAAAAAATTTGAGGGTATCATGTTTCAGAATAAGTTTGTCGAACATGAAGAGTATCATATATCGTGATTTATTCAGATAAATATCAACCTAACAAAACTGGAGGCACATTAAAATGACAATTAAAAGAGTACAGAAAATGAATGAAACGAGTTATAGAGTAATATTCGATCAAGGAATTAACGAAAATGGGATACGGACTCGAAAGATAGTGGGAGGGTTTAAATCACGAGAAGAAGCACAAGACTTTCTAAATTCAACAATTCGGATTGAAAATTTAATAATTAAAAAATTAGCTAAAAAATTACATGAACCTAAAACAAGCAAACCATATAAAGTGCAGACATGGAATGACCTGGAAATTCAGCGATTTCTCAAATTAGCTAAAGGTACTGATAATGGTTTATTGTATGAAGTAACATTAGCTACAGGGTTACGTTTAAGAGAAGTTACTAGCTTAACATGGTCTGATGTTAATTTTCATGAAAAAACATTAACCGTTGACAAAACTTCCACTGGACTGGAAAGAAATTTATTTTTAATCCCAAGTTATCACCAAAGGACCATTTCATTGCCTGAACAAATTATTCTGAAATTAGTAGCCCATAAAAAACAACAAGAACAATTAAATATTGATCTAGGCAAGGAATTTCAAAATAAATTTAATCTTGTTTTCACTAATAAAAGTGGAGGGATTATTACTCCAGGCAAAGTGCAGGGACAGTTTAAAAGCTTAGTTAATAAATCAGGCGTAAGAGAAATACCCTTTCATGGCTTACGTCTAACTCACGCCCACTTTTTAATTCAAAATGGTGAGAGCATTGATGTTATAACAGAGAGATTAGGTCATCACAACATAAAAACAACACTAAACACTTACTCTCATTTTTTAAATACCAATAATAAAGATTAAAAGGGAAAGGCAGCTCAGAGTCAGTTAATGAATATGAGCTGCTTTTTTATTATGTTAATACTTGTAATTACTGCTAATGCGATATGCTTCTCTCTAAATACTTCAACCTCTTCTACGGCTTATAAGTGTTTCATACCGTCACCCCTAAAACATTTCCACTTACATCACAAAAATAATCTAGCAAATACACTATTTCAATTTTAATAAATAAAAACAAAAAAAATTTTTTTCAAATACTTAAAACGGCCAAAATCCAAAGTTATAATGTTTCAGAATTTAACCGGTAAATTCAAAACAAGAGAATAAAAAAAGTAAAAATTAAGGAGGATATTTCTAATGAAAAACACACAAAAATTAAAGACTTGGGATTCATTACCCGACACTTTAACTGCACTTCACATTGCAGAATTCCTTGATATTTCTAGAAGAAGAGTTTATGAGCTATTTCAACTTCACTCTCAGCAAGGTGGTATTCCAAATTTTGAAATTGGGATTTCCAAAAGAGTAGATAAGGAAGATTTCAAGCAGTGGATTAAGCAACAGAAAGAGAAAAAGTGTAGCAAAACATCATTAAATTAGTGGGGAGAGGGAGATTTTATTAACGTTCAATTCTCTTCTCCTTGTTAATAATAATCTTTACAAAATAAAATACAAAAAGATAGCGAGGTTATTAAATTGCAAGGTCATTTTTTTAAAAGAGGTTGCAAGTGTAATTTAGGAAATTGCACTTGTAACAAGAAGTGGACTTACGTCATTGATGTCGGTATTAATCCTAAAAATGGTAGAAGAAAACAAAAAACTAAGGGGGGGTTTAATACAGAACAAGAGGCTCGTTTGGCTGCGGAAACCTATTTAGAAAGAGTAAAAAACGGAGATACCATTGATAAAGATATGAATTTTAAAGATTTTACTCAGGAATGGCTAACTTACTATATTGATAGAAATGCACCTAAGCCCGGTACTATAGATAATAGGGAATATAGTATTACTAAATTAATGCCTTACTTTGGCTATCTAAAAGTAAAAGATATTACAGAAAAAAAATATCAAGATGCATTGGATGACCTAAAGATTAAAGGCTTAGCTAAAAGTACGTTAGAAGGCATTCATACTACAGGAGGAA
The DNA here is from genome assembly GCF_057473385.1 of Alkalihalobacterium sp. TH-98. Lineage (NCBI taxonomy): Bacteria > Bacillati > Bacillota > Bacilli > Caryophanales > Bacillaceae > Alkalihalobacterium > Alkalihalobacterium sp. TH-98. The sequence goes on from NZ_JBYCKM010000013.1 coordinate 45,234, forward strand.
TGATATTTAAATATGCTAAAAATAAAAAATTATTAGATGATAATCCAGCAGTAAATGCCTTTATCAGAAAGGATAAACAAACAATCATTGATGAAGAAGAAGAACTGCCAAAGTTCTTTGAAAAAGAAGACCTTTTAAAATTTTTAGATACCGCTAAAGAAAATGGATTATATATGGATAATGTCATATTTACTACACTTGCCCGAACTGGTATGCGTGTCGGAGAACTGGTATCACTTCAATGGAAAGATATTGACTTTAAGGCTAAAACAATTCGAATCACCAAGACTTACTATAACAAGAAAAATAATACTGTTAACTATCAACTTGTTCCACCAAAAACTTTAAGATCACGTCGCACAATAGCTATAGATTCAACAGTAATAAAAGTGTTAAAAAAACAAAAAACAGAGCAGGAGTTATTAATTCATCGTTTCGGAGAGAAGTACTCAGACTACGGGTATGTTTTTGCTAATTTCCAACGATATCCGGGATTTCCTGTCTTAATTAAAATAGTTGAATACAGAATGAATAGGTTATTAAAATTATTAAAACTAAATACAAAACTTACTCCACATTCACTTCGTCATACACATACATCCCTTCTTGCTCAAGCTGGGGCAACTCTTGAAGAGATTATGGATCGTTTAGGACATTATGACGAAAAGGTAACTAGAAAAGTATATCTTCATTTCACGTCGGAAGTGAAAAGGGCAGCTTCAGATAAATTTAGTAATTTATTAGAAGTTTGAGCTATTTTACTTTTTCGAAAGCAAATTTTATTGTTTGCTTTCATTTACATAGTAGTTATTGTGCATTATATTTTTTTGCTAACAGCTATTTTATTCTTTCATTGGTGTTACTAAAATACGCTTGATCCTCTTAATGTTCTTCAATTTTAGCGGAGGGGTTATCCAATTACAAAGTGGGAATAATGATGGCTGTAACAAATTCACTAAGAAAGTGAGGTTTTTCAATGCAATGAAAGGACATTGTTATCGTAGAAACTGTACTTGCAAGAAGAAGAAAAAGTGTACTTGCGGTGCTAAATGGGCATTTGTAGTTGATGTAGGAATAGACCCAGTTACCGGTAAAAGAAAGCAAAAATCAAAAAGTGGATTTAGTACCAAGCAAGAAGCAGAAACGGCTGCCACGACACTTATTCATGAATTATACGAAGGAACATATGTAGAAGAAACAGATAAAACCTTTGGAAACTTTGCAAGTGAGTGGCTACCAGTCTACAGTGAAATGAAAAATGTAAAACCCGGCACGATTCGAGTTCGACTCCATGAAATTGGGAGGTTGTTACCTTATTTTGCTCAATTAAAGTTAAAAGACATCACCAGAAAGATGTATCAAGATGCTCTCAATGATCTAAAAGATCAAGGGTTATCTGATAGTACAAGGGAGGGGATTAACCGAACAGGAAGAATGATCTTTAGAAAAGCTTTAGAACTGGAGCTTATTAAGAAGGATCCGACTGAGTTTGCTTACGTTAAAAAAGACAAGAAAACGATTGAACAACTTGAAGAAGAGGAAGTTCCAAATTACCTTGAAAAAGAAGAACTTGCCTTGTTTTTAGAAACGGCTAAACAACATGGGCTTGAACATGATTATTTGGCGTTTCTAATACTGGCCTATACAGGAATAAGAGTCGGAGAGTTAGTTGCTCTCAAATGGAAGGATGTGGACTTGTTAAACCAAACGATAAGCATAACCAAAACGTACTATAATCCAAATAATAATACCGTGGAGTATCAATTGCTCCCACCGAAAACCCGCAAGTCTCGGCGGAAAATTGTCGTAGATGAAGACGTTCTTCAAGCTTTAAAAGACCATAAAGAGGTTCAGAATAAAGTAATCAAGCGACTAGGTAACGACTACTACAATAAGGACTTTATCTTTGCCAAGATGGAGCGACAGTTCGGTTATCCTATTGTGATAAAAAACGTTCGAGACCGTATGAAAAGGCTGCTTTCTATTGCCGGCTTAAATGAAGAGTTAACACCGCACTCTTTGCGACACACTCATACGTCACTTCTTGCCGAAGCCCGTGTCTCACTCGAACAAATCATGGATCGTCTTGGTCATACCGACGATCAAATTACAAAAAATGTGTACCTCCACGTAACCCAAGAAATGAAAAAAGAAGCCTCTCAAAAGTTCAGTGAACTCATGAGAAGCCTCCGTTAATTAACCTCAATGTTAGCAAAATGTTAGCATTTCACTCTCACCTTACCAACAAACCCAGTCATACCAAGGGTTCAAGGGGCAGATTACATCATGCCGCCCATACCGCCCATGCCAGCCATGTCTGGCATTCCGCCGCCGCCATTTTCGTCTGGTTGGTCAGCGATTACAGCTTCTGTTGTTAAGAACATTGCAGAAACTGATGCAGCGTTTTGAAGCGCAGAACGTGTAACTTTAGCAGGGTCAACGATACCAGCTTCAACCATGTTTACCCACTCGCCAGTTGCAGCGTTAAATCCAACGCCAACGCCTTCACCTTTTAGACGCTCAACAACAACTGATCCTTCAAGTCCTGCATTGTGTGCGATTTGGCGAACTGGCTCTTCAAGAGCACGTAGAACAATGTTTACACCTGTTTGCTCATCGCCATCAGCTTGAATAGTAGCTACTGCTTTGTAAACGTTCATTAATGCAGTACCACCACCAGCTACGATACCTTCTTCAACTGCTGCACGAGTTGAGTTAAGAGCATCTTCAATGCGAAGTTTACGCTCTTTCATTTCTGTTTCAGTAGCAGCACCAACTTTAAGAACCGCTACACCACCAGCTAATTTAGCTAGGCGCTCTTGTAATTTTTCTTTATCGAAATCAGAAGTTGTTTCTTCTACTTGTGCTTTAATTTGGTTTACACGAGCAGCGATTTTATCTGACTCGCCAGCACCTTCAACGATTGTAGTTGTTTCTTTCGTTACAACTACCTTCGCAGCGCGACCAAGTTGAGTAATGTCAGCAGATTTAAGATCTAATCCTAAATCTTCTGTAATTACTTCTCCACCAGTTAAGATTGCAATATCCTCTAACATTGCTTTACGACGGTCACCAAAGCCAGGAGCTTTAACTGCTACCGCGTTAAATGTACCACGAAGTTTGTTAACAACTAATGTTGCTAAAGCTTCACCTTCAACATCTTCAGCAATAATTAAGATCGGACGACCTTGTTGAACAACTTGCTCAAGTACAGGCAGTACTTCTTGGATGCTTGCAATTTTCTTATCTGTGATAAGAACGTAAGGGTTATCTAATACAGCTTCCATTTTATCAGAGTCTGTTACCATGTAAGGAGAAGCATATCCTCGGTCGAATTGCATACCTTCTACCACTTCAAGCTCAGTTGTAAATCCTTTAGACTCTTCAATTGTGATAACACCATCGTTACCAACGCGCTCCATAGCTTCAGCAATAATCTTACCTACTTCATCATCAGCAGAAGAGATTGCAGCTACTTGAGCGATAGACTCTTTACCTTCGATCGGCTTAGAGATGTTTTGTAATTCTTCAATAGCCACTCGAGTTGCTTTTTCGATACCTTTACGGATAACCATCGGGTTAGCACCAGATGTTACGTTCTTTAAACCTTCGCGGATCATAGCTTGAGCAAGAACCGTTGCAGTTGTCGTACCGTCACCAGCAATATCATTTGTTTTGCTAGCTACTTCAGCAACTAATTTCGCACCCATATTTTCAAATGGATCTTCAAGTTCGATTTCCTTAGCAATTGTTACACCGTCATTTGTAATTAACGGAGAACCGAATTTCTTTTCTAGAACCACGTTACGTCCTTTTGGTCCAAGAGTTACTTTTACAGCATTCGCTAATGCATCTACACCGCGTAACATTGAGCGACGAGCGTCTTCACTGAATTTAATATCTTTTGCCATCGTTTCAACCTCCTAAAATTTTGTTCAATATGTTATCGTTTCGTCATTTATTAACCGATTACAGCTAAAATGTCGCTTTCACGTAAAACTAAGTATTCGCTACCTTCGTACTTTACTTCAGTACCTGCATATTTAGAGAAAATTACTGTGTCGCCTTCCTTCACTTCCAGAGCAACACGCTCACCATTTTCAAGTACGCGACCAGTACCAACTGCTACGATTTTTCCTTCTTGTGGTTTTTCCTTCGCAGAATCTGGAAGAACGATACCACTTGCAGTTTTTTCTTCAGTCTCAACTAACTCAATTACAACACGATCACCTAATGGTTTTAACAAGGAAAACAACCTCCTTAAAATATTGTTTTTTCTCCCCGAGATTATGTAAAAGTTTAGGGTGAGGAGATTTGTTAGCACTCGATGTGGTTGAGTGCTAATTTCAATTATTATAATAATCACTCACATTTTTTTTTGCAAGTATTTTATAAGAATTTTTTTCTAAAATTAATAATACAACTTGTATTAATGACCAAAAGCCTTCAATAGAATAACCATTTGCGCTATTTTATAAACTATTTGTAAAGAAATTATTAGTGTGTGTTCAAAAAGGAGGACAAAAAGATCCAAGAAGTTTGAGGCGGTGCAGTTGCGAGTACCGCAGCGTATGCTATTAATACGTGAGGAACGCAGCAGCAAACCAACGAGCTTCCACAGGATGTGGTGACTTCGACGTTCCCTCAGGACGTGGGGCTCTTAGTCGAAGGTCTTCTACTGCCAGATATTTTTCCCGGACTTTTTGACATCCTCTATTATTTGTATTAGTGAGCTAGACTTTCTTCGGGATGGAGGAGGGTCATTCCTTCTAGTTTTTTAAATAAATATGATAGAATGTAAAATACATGTCCGAATTAAAAACATTACATTTAATACAAAGGGGATTTCTATTGTGTCTAAACGCTATTGGTGGGTATTAATAACATATATCGCCATGCACCTCTCAGCTTTTATCGGTGTTCCTTTACTCAAGCTTTACGATGTACCTTTAGAAAGAATACCTGGCATTTGGAGTACGATTAGCTTTTCTGCAGCATTATTGATCATTATCCTCTTGCTTTTGCCTGATATTCGAAACCGTCATGAAGTACGTGGTCGTTCATCTAAAGCAGATGCTGCGATGTGGTCGATCCTTGGTGTGATCCTTGCATTTGTCGCACAGTACATTTCCATTTACATTTCGGTCTTTATTTTAGGTGTAGAACCTGGTTCTGAAAACACGGAACGAATATCAGAATATGCTCGAATTTTTCCTTTATTCATCATCGTTATGGCTGTCATTGGTCCTATTCTTGAGGAAATTATTTTTAGAAAAGTGATTTTTGGTTCACTCTATAAGAAATACAACTTTATTATTGCTGCGTTAATTAGTTCATTAATATTTGCAGTTGTGCACGCAGATTTAGATTACTTATTAGTTTACACTGCTCTTGCTTTTGTTTTCTCTTATCTATATGTAAAAACAAAGCGAATTCTCGTACCGATTATTGCACACGTTGCGATGAATACATTGGCTGTCTTAGTTCACGTTGTATATGGAGAACGCCTTGATGAATTACGACAACAACTAGATCAAATACAATCATTTATTGGAGGATTTTTAGTATGAGGACGTCTCCTACGTTTATGGCGGTCGTATACGCCTTAATCGGTGTCATGTTCACCTATTTAGCTATTCAAAATGTCCAAGTTGCAGGATGGAACTTTTGGACTTACTTATTTATCGGTTTAGCTGCCGTTGACTTTATGATGGCTTATCGTTTTTTTCAAATGCGAAAGTACATTCGAAAATCAAAATAAAAGAGAACACAGCACTTAATCAAACGTTTAATTAAGTACTATGTTCGTTTATTAATCAAGAGGCTGGTTCATAAAACATGCCCTACTCCGGGGGAATGTTATGAACTAGCCTCTTTTTGTGATCTATTCTTTCCTCCAGCAAAAAACTCATGACGTTCACATTTATATCTAATTGTAGAGATTGTAAAAGTACTGTAAGAAAATTGTAAATCCAAAGGAAAGAGAGGATATTGGTCGGAATATAATAGAGCATTGACTAATTAACATAGGAGCTATTTATGAAAAGAGAACATTTATTTTCTTATGGGAAAATTGCAGTAATTGGCAGTGGCTTTCTTGCCTTAACGCTCGTTTGGACGATCTATAACACATTTATGCCACTCATTCTTGGAGATTATATTGAAAGCAGTGCGATACGTGGAGCCATTATGGGAATTGATAACTTGCTCGCCGTTTTATTAATTCCTGTCATTGGGGCGTGGTCGGACCGTGTTAAGTCTCCGCTTGGACAACGGCTCCCATTTATCGCTGTCGGGATGCCGTTGGCTGCGATTACATTTGCCCTGCTGCCGTTTGTTTCAGGCATTGGTCTTTTCATCCTTTTAGCTATTGATATTGTTTTTCTATTAGCAATGACCGTCTACCGTGCACCGGTTATTTCGCTTATGCCTGACCACACACCATCATCGAACCGTTCTACTGCAAATGGGGTTATTAATTTTATGGGCGGTGTCGGTGCGATTATCGCCTTATTTGTACTTTCTCCTCTATTTGACTTAGACCGAATCTTTCCCTTTGTCATTGGTGGTTGCATTTTATTCGTTGCTTTTATCTTATTGTATTTAGTGATTGACCGTAACCCGCCGTTCACAGATAATACAGCAGCAGACCAAGAGGAAACGCAAGCATTGAAAACATTAAAGGATGGAATTAAAAATTTATTTATCAAAGAAAACCGTGGCAAGCTGTTTATTTTTTATGCGATTTTCTTATATTTTATAGGGTACACAGGCGTTGAAGCACTTTTTTCAATCTGGGCCACTGAGCAATTAGGGCTGACAGGGGGCGAAGCTGGCGTAACACTTGGATTTTTTAGCTTATCATTTGTTTTATTTGCTATTCCCGCCGGTTTACTTGGAACACGTTTTGGTAAAAAGCCCTTAATGTTAATTGGTCTTATCTTTTTACCGCTCATGTTTGCTGTTATTCCCTTTTTAGAGGGCTTACTATTTATTCGAGTCGTTCTGTTCCTAGCAGGGATCGCTTGGGCATGTATTAATGTTCAAGCGTATGCTTTAGTTAGTGACTTAGGTGGAACATCGAAAATTGGGCTGTACACTGGTTTATATTATTTATTTTCAATGTCATCAGCAATTATTGCTCCATTTCTGCTAGGCACCATGATGGATCTCTTCGGAAGAGACAGCTTATTTTTTACAGCAGCCATCACTATGATCATTGCGTTTTTATTTTTAAGAGCGGGTAAAGTTCAGAGTACACATGTCGTTAACGACTCTACAAAGAGCATGTAAGCACTGTCTATCCATTGACTAACTAATACTATAAAAAGCACTCCCTATAACAAGGAGTGCTTTATCGTAGAATAAATTAGGATACACTTTTTTCTTGGACAGGTGCTTCTTTTGACGTTTTTCCAAGTAGATAACCAACTGGTACCGTAATGGCGGTAAGAACAGCTAGAATGATAAAGCCTTCATTAATGGCTTGTAAGTTCGCCATTTCAACCGAACCTTCTACCCCATAAAGTTGTGCTTTTCTTACTTCATAATAAATAGAAATAAAAACAATTCCTAATGCGGAACTCATTTGCCTTAATACATTATTCATCGCTGAACCTCGGGAAACGATTTGTTCAGGAATCGCGTTCATACCTGCTGTCGTTGCAGGCATACTGCATAACCCAAATCCAATCCCTCTGATCGCCATAATGATAATAATGAAAGCAAGTGACGTTTCCATCGTCATAACACCTAATAAAAATGTACTTATGGTGGATATAATTAACCCTGCCGTTACAACGCCTGTTGCCCCTCTTTTATCGAGAAGCCGCCCGCCGACGGTCATGAAGATCCCAGTTAATAACGCAGCAGGCAAAAATACAAGACCAGTCGTAATTGCGTTGTAGCCATACACATTTTGTAAGAGAAGCGGCAGAAGGAAGATTCCTCCAAACAAACCTATAGACGTAATTCCAGAAATCCATACGCTTAACGAGTACGTCGTAATTTTAAATATAGACAAATCTAATAGTGGAAACTTTTGTCTTTTCTCAATCATTACAAATAAAACTAAGCTAATTAATCCAACGATAATTAAGACGATATTTGAAGCGTATGTTAAATGCTCTAGACTTGATGTTCGCCCTAAGGCAAGGAGGATCAATCCGACCCCAAGTGTTACTGTAATAAAACCCCAGCGATCAAACGTAATCGACTTATTCAATTCCGTTTCTTTTAAATACTTTGATGCAAACCAAATCCCTAATAATCCTACTGGTACATTACATAAAAATAAGTAATGCCAGCTCCCTGTCTCGATAATAATTCCGCCGATTGTCGGCCCAATTGTCGGCGCCATCATCGCAGCTACCCCGTAAACTCCCGTTGCAAGACCTCTTTCCTTACGCGGAAAATTAGCAAAAATCAGTGCCATCGACAATGGCATCATGATGCCCCCGCCAATTCCTTGAAGTCCTCTAAAAAAGATGAGTGACGATAAATTCCATGAAAAAGAACCTAGGATAGAACCTATTACAAAGATACTTAAACCGATGATATATAACCGTTTTTTCCCCCACTTATCACCTAAAAAACCAGTAACCGGCATGATCATACCCATAGTTACCATAAAGATGGTAATAACCCAACCTGTCGAAACCGCATCTGTGTTAAATACGTTCATAAGCTGCGGCACTGCTGGATTGAGCATACTATTATTTAAAATTAACGTGAAGGTCCCGATCAAAACAGCTATGACGACCATCCATTTATCCGATATATTTCCCATACAACCCACCATTTCGTCTGTCGAAATAAATTACTATAACTATACCACGGATAAAGTTGTTTCGGGTACTATTTTGTTTTCCAGTTGTTAGGGGCTTAGGAGACGAGCTTTCTCGGGTAAGAGGATATTACAGGGGTTAAGTGTTCGTGAAAAAGTACCTGTTAATGCCTTTGAAGAAAGACGAAATGGTTCTCATGGCCTGAACCTAATCTTTCATTAGTGCAGTTTAGAGGATATAGAAAAATTAAATCAATAAAAAAAGAAGCTGCCTTTTTGTTGTTGTAAGTCTAATGACTCGCACACATTTTTCTAAAAAGCAGCTTCCAAGACGTTTATTTTTGAGGGGTAAAGCGATAGTCAAGATTGAATATAGATTGATTGTAACCGTTAAGCAACTTTGACGATTTTCTTTTCCTGATCTAACATTGAATTTCCTGACTTCTTCATAAACAGGTGGCGTAAATACGGTAACACCCAACGGTCTCCACCGTAACGACCTGCATTGGCACCTGCCGCTAAGATAAACATTGAGATTAGTAACATCCAAGGATTAGTTGAAATAGTTCCGGCAAACATAAAGGCAAAGTTCATCATAACTCCAAAGAATGCAGCTGCACTAGTTAAAACTCCTAGGATAAGTCCTAAACCAACGAGAAATTCTCCCCATGCCACCATAAAACTAAATAGTTCCGCATTCGGTATAGCAAATCTTTCTAGAAATACTACGTAATTTGGATAAATCATTGCCTCTCCTTGTAATACAGGATTTGCTACAGAACCTTGCAAATAACCTCCAGCATTAAAATCTCCAGTAATCTTTGACCAGCCTGCTGTTAACCAAGCCCATCCTAGATAAACGCGTAAGAACAAAAGGATCCCCGCTGAAATTGAATGATTTCTAAGAAACTGACCAAACATATTTATTCCTCCTCTAGGCTGTTGATTTACATTTCACCTGGTCGCGACAAGTTTGAATGCTTTGTTTGTGAAGTGTTTCACAATTCATATGATAAAGCACTTCTCCACTCTTGTCTATAAGTTTGCTCACCGTTTCACAAACTGTTCAAAATATAGTCCCTACTAGAGTTCTAATACTGGCATACTCTTTGGCCCGCTCCTTTGAGTAGTACCCTTTCTTCTTCACCTTCCTCCATGACTGTGAAAAAGAAAGGGCATTTTCCTGAACGAAGACCGTATCATCAATTTTTAGTTCAATAACAAGAGGTTCTTTTTATAAGCAATAGGAAGCTCTAGTATAAGTTTGGCACTCTACTTTTAAACACAGGAACATTTTGACGAACGTCTTGCACATCTTTTAATTGCAAATCTGCTGTGATCGTTTCTTCTTTGTCTTGTGACCCTTGAGCAACTGTATCTCCCCACGGGTTAATGACGAGTGAACGGCCACAAAATTCAACCCCGTCGTACGTACCCACTCGATTGGATGACACGACGTACATTTGATTTTCAATCGCTCTGGCTTGTTGTAAAGTCGTCCAATGACTCTGACGCGCTTCTGGCCATTCGGCAACGATAAATAACACTTCAGTTCCTGCTAAAGCTAGCGACCGTGCCAGTTCTGGGAAGCGTAGGTCATAACAAATGATAACCCCTACTTTAACGCCATCAAGATCAAAGGTTTGAACTTTTTTCTGACCTCCAGCTAAGTATAGATGCTCATTTAACATCGGAACGAGATGAATTTTATCGTACTGATGAACTTGTTCACCTTTTCGGTTATATACGAGCGCTCGATTGTAAATGTAATCGCCCTCTTTTGTGGCGATAGAGCCTCCAACGACATTTACTTCGTATTGTTTGGCGAGTTCACTTAATAGGGTGGCTGTTTGTTTCTGATCATCTTCTGCGACTTGATCTAATGTAGTTAATGTATAAGCTGTTGTCCACATTTCCGGCAGGACAACGACATCAGGCTTATCTTCTTGGCTTGCTGTTTGCTCGAACCACTGTTTAACTTTTTCGTGGTTCTCTTCAGGTGCACCTGGGATAATATCCATTTGGTAGATCGCAATTTTCATTCGTTAAGCCCTCCGATCCTATTTAAAAAGTTCTAGTTTTTTAATCCGTTCCACCGCTTCTTTTAATCGATCTTCTTCTTCTAAAAGGCCCACTCGAACGTAGCCTTCTCCACTTTCACCAAATCCTCGACCTGGTGCAACCGCAATATGCGCTTCGTACAGCAGGATGTCGGCAAATTCTTCAGAACTCATTCCTTCAGGACACGGTAACCAAGCAAAGAACGAACCACTTGGTGCCGTTACATTCCAACCAATCGATTGTAAGCCTTCAATAAGGACATTGCGACGTCCTTCATATTTTTGAGCTAACTCATCTACGCATGTTTGCGGACTAAGAAGGGCGGTAGCTGCTGCCTGCTGAATTGCTCCAAACAAGCTGACATACATATGATCTTGGTAAAGGTTAAGCATTTCAATTACTGAAGCATTCCCGACAGCAAAAGCGACACGCCACCCTGCCATATTATACGTCTTCGATAATGTATAAATTTCAATTCCTATGTCTTTTGCACCTTCAGATTGAAGAAAGCTTACCGGCTTTTGTCCATCAAAACCGATACCACCATACGCAAAGTCATGAACGACACAAAAATCATGCTGCTTTGCAAGAGTTACTGTTTCGTCATAGAACTCCTTCGAAGCAGTTGCACCGGTTGGATTGTTCGGATAGTTCAAGAACATAAGCTTCGCTTGTTTTAATGCCTCTTCTTGAATGGTATTGTAATTAGGGAGAAACGCATTTTCTTTCTTGAGAGGCATCATTTCCATTCTGCCTCTAGCAAGCGCAACCCCTGACCAATAATCTGGGTAACCAGGATCTGGAACAAGTGCTACATCTCCTGGATTTAACAAGCATTGACTAACTTCAACCAGTCCGCCCTTTCCTCCAAAAAGAATACAAACTTCTTTGTTTGGGTCGAGTTCTACACTATATTCGCGTTTATAAAATTCAGCGATTGCCTCTTTTAGAAACGGATATCCGCGAAAAGGTGGATATTTATGATATTGAGGAAGATCAGCTGCTTCTTTTAAACTTGCAACTATATGTTCAGGTGTCGGTTGGTCAGGGTTGCCTTGGCCAAGATTAATAATATCTGCTCCCTCTTTGATTAAGACGCTGACTTTAGCCACTAGACTTGCAAAATATTGTTTCGGTAATTCTGCCATCGTCTGATTCATTTGAAACTGTTTCATCTCTTCACCTACATTTCATTCCTTTATTAATCTAAACCCATCGTATGAAGCATAACCGCTTTTGTCAACGGGTCAAGTAGTATTAGTGTGGTTACTCAAATTCGCTGTGCCCCACCTTTACCAGTGCAGTGCATTAAAGGTACCTGCTACCTTCAGTAGTGCAGTGCGTTAAAGGTACCTGGCACCCTACAAAGTATATGTGATGGTTCTACTCATAATTTTATGTGATAAGAAAAGGCTGCATTCGTGGAATGCAGCCTAAGCGTGATTTTCATTTTCAGTCTGTTCTTCTTTAAGGCGTTCTGCTTCAAGACGTTGTGCTTTTCGATACGCAACTCTTGATATGACAATACTAATCTCATAGAGCAAGAATAACGGAACAGTTACCATTAAGTGTGAAATTAGTTCTGGTGGTGTAATTAAACCTGCAATTACGAGAAGGCCAAAGTACGCAAACTTTCTCACACTTCCTAGAAAAGCAGGTGTAACAATCCCTAATCGTGTTAAAAACATAATAACGACCGGCATTTGGAACAGTAGACCAAATGGAATCGTTAACTGAAAAAGAAAATTGAAGTACTCATTAATTCCGTACATCTCATTTATTCCTAATTGTCCTGCTAACGTACCTACAAACTGTATTACAAACGGAAATAAAATGAAATACGAAAAAGAAATACCAGTTAGAAACAACAAAAATGCAATTGGAATATAGGCTAAAGTTACCTTTCTTTCCGTTTCATGCAGACCAGGACTTATAAATGCCCAAAGCTGATATAAAATGACAGGGAAAATAATTAAAAATGCACTAAAAAATGCAAACGTCATATAAACCCGAAGCGGATCAATCGGCTTAAAGGCGTTCATTGGAATATCTTGAGCAGTCGGTGCACTTTGAAGAAAAGTAATGATCGGTTTTGCTAAAAAAAACCCACCAATCAAAGCGATAGCAAAAAAGACAAAGACGATGATTAATCGTCTACGCAACTCGCCTATATGATCATACACAGACATATCTCTCTGTTCCATTAAATACCCATCCTAACTAGTTTTGTTTCTCTTTTTTCTTATTGTTATCGTCGTCGTCATCAGCCAAACCTTTTGTGGCATTTTTGAACTCACGTAAAGTATTACCAGCTGCTTTTCCTAACTCCGGTAACTTTTTAGGACCGAATATTAATAACGCTACTAATGCAATTAGAACGATACTTCCTACTCCTAATGTTGGCATTAAATCCACCTCCTTATGTCTTCTTTTCTCTATCGTCTAGTTTAAATAAAAATCATTTATAGGCTTATCCTCTATTATAGCGGATAATGCTTTAAAAAATAAATAAGCGACTGTAACTCAACGGATAAATCGATATGGTGAACCCTAACATTCTCTGGTACTGTTAATCGTGCTGGAGTAAAGTTCAGAATACCATTAATTCCTACTGAAACGAGTCGATCAGCAATCTTTTGAGCCGATTGAGCAGGCACTGTTAAAATCGCCACTGTTACTTCTGGATCTAGATGTTCCTCTAGTTCAGTCAGATTATAAATTTTAACTCCGCCCATTTCTTGGCCAACCTTATCCTCATCAACATCAAATGCCATGACAATCTTTGTATTATTATTTTTTGCAAAATTATAATTCAAAAAAGCTGTACCAAGATTCCCGACTCCAATCAAAATCACTTTCGTCAACTCATCCTGATCTAATGTCTTTCGAAAAAAAGACAGTAAATAATTTACATTATATCCGTACCCTTTTTTCCCTAATGCGCCAAAATAAGAAAAATCACGGCGGATCGTCGCGGAGTCAACTTTAACAGCTTCACTCAACTCTGACGAAGAGACACGTTGCTTTCCTGAGGCATTAAGATTTTCTAAGTATCGATAATACAAGGGCAATCGTTTCGCTGTAGCTTGCGGAATTTTAGGTTGTTCAAATTTCATAGATCGCCTCCAAGGTTTTCACCAATCAGGATGTTACATGTCATATTGTACACTATTTTTGTCTTTCGTGTAATCGTTTTAAACGACTGTTCATTAAGTTGTTGAATAACTTCCGATAAGGTACACTTAGTTTATCATACTTGTTTCATAGCTTTATCTCTTAGTTACCCTATAAGTAGGAAGGATTATTTTTATGATTTTATTACAGTGTGTAAATTTAACCAAATCATTCGGTGTAGAACCGATCTTAACCAATATAAAATTTGAAATACAGTCTAAACAACGTATTGCGCTTGTTGGGCGAAATGGCGCTGGAAAATCAACGCTATTAAGAATTATCGCTGGACAAATGTCGTATGATTCAGGCGAAATTATGATACCAAAAGATGTTAAGCTCGGATATCTCGCTCAGGACACTGGTCTGGAGTCTAATCTTTCCATTTGGGATGAAATGTTATCGGTGTTTGCTGAGCTTCAAAGAAAAGAACGAACGTTAAGAAGACTCGAAGAACAAATGGCTAACCCTGATAACGAAAATTATGAGAAAATTCTCAAGGAATATGACCAGCTGCAAGTCAATTTTAAAGACGAAGGCGGCTACCAATATGAAGCCGATATTCGCTCAGTCCTAGCTGGATTAAATTTCGCTAATTTTGATTACAATACGAAGATCTCTACTCTAAGCGGGGGTCAAAAAACACGACTCGCGCTCGGAAAGTTATTATTAACGAAACCAGACCTGCTCATTCTCGATGAGCCGACCAACCATCTGGACATTGAAACATTAGCTTGGCTCGAGCAGTATTTATCCAATTATCCCGGTGCTGTCCTCATTGTCTCACATGACCGATACTTTCTAGATAAAGTCGTCGATCACGTGTATGAGCTCTCGAGAACAAAAGCTACTAAATTTAAAGGGAACTATTCAGACTACCTTGAGGAAAAAGCCCTGCGTTACGAGCAGGAATTAAAACAATTTGAAAAACAACAAGAAGAAATCGCAAAGTTAGAAGACTTCGTGCGCCGGAATATCGCTAGAGCTTCTACGACGAAGCGAGCACAAAGTCGCAGGAAATCACTTGAAAGAATGGATCGGTTAGACCGACCACAAGGCAGTGAAAAATCCGCCAACTTTTCTTTTGATATAGAAAAACAAACAGGAAACGAAGTATTGAAAGTACAAGCTCTTTCTGGCGGTTATGAGAACGTTCCATTATTTAAAGATATTACTTTCCAGCTAAATCGCGGTGAGAGTGCTGCGTTAATTGGACCAAACGGAATTGGAAAATCAACCTTGCTCAAAATGATTACAAAAGAATTGCAACCTCTTTCTGGATCGATTACCTATGGAAGCAACGTTGCTATTGGTTATTATGATCAAGAACAAGCAAAATTAACATCAAACAAGCAAGTCATTCATGAATTGTGGGATGAATATCCACTGATGCAAGAAAAAGATATACGTACGGTTCTAGGGAACTTCCTCTTTAGTGGGGATGATGTATTAAAAATCGTCTCTGATTTAAGCGGCGGCGAAAAAGCACGTCTTGCTTTAGCGAAGTTAATGTTAAAAAGAGCTAATTTTCTTATCCTGGATGAACCAACTAACCACCTTGATTTAGACAGCAAGGAAGTTTTAGAGTCTGCTTTAATTGATTATCCCGGGACAATTCTTTTTGTATCCCATGACAGGTATTTCTTAAACCGGATGGCGACACGAATTATTGAACTCTCACAACAAAATATTACGAATTACCTTGGCGATTATGACTATTACTTGCATAAAAAAGATGAAGCTCGTCAATTACATGAACTGGCTAATGAGGAGCAAGCCCAGAAAGAAGAACTAAAAAAAGATAAACAAAACTTCCACATGGATAAAGAAGCCAAACGAAAAGAACGTCAAAGACAACGTCGAATTGAAGAAATTGAAGCAACGGTTGAACAAATGGAAGCTGAAGTCGCCGAATGGGAACAAGCACTATGTGAACCATCGGTATATGAAGATCACGAAAAGTCTGCACAGCTTCAACAACAAATCGACTCTCGTAACGAGACCATCGAACAATTACTAACCGAGTGGGAAGAACTGCAAGAATAGTAGGCAACAGACAGTCTGCTAGCCTGATGACAAGCACTTTAAGGTCCATCTAACATGTTCTCAATTAGACATGCTTGGATGGACCTTTTAATAGATGTGAGACTATTGAGTCTAGCCGTTAACACCTGCTGCTAACGACCAAAAGCACAATCTCCTATAACGTGTTTAAACTTTAGTCGTCTGCCCATAAATTAGCGCCACAACTGTAACTATAATCCACAAACACTTCGTTTTTCACTAAAATAACTGCCCATGCGCAAAATCAGCACCTAAGCTCTAGTTCCTTTCTCTTCCAATAGCCAATAATAACTAGTGGCCACAATTAAAAACATCGAGGTAGCTGCGGCAACGACCCCTGAATCATTTAGTAACAGCAAGGCAACAGATGTAACGAGCATCGCTTGCAATATATCTTTTTCCCGTTCATTCTTGATCCAATTTTTTTGTCTCCATAGTATAATCCCCATTAAAATATAGGAGGTAACAAACAGTTGGGTCCAATTTGAGAACTTAAAGATCTTCCAATTCATTTGCAGCTTTCTTTTAATAACATCGAACATATATGAAAAATCACCGCTCAAAATTCGTTCAAAAGCATATCCAATATGAGTCGATTTACCACCCATTTGTAATAAAAACAAAAGAATTAATGCCAAAACTGGGATTGCAACTAGCAAAATAGGCAGCCATACCTTCCATCTATTCATTAAAGAGCTGTGCTTTACAGCGATAAATCCCCAAGCGATTGCAGCTGATAAAGTAGCTCCGGCATTAGTCCCGAGATGACTCGAACCTAACATATAAATTAAGAAACCAAAAAGGACCGTCGTTACAATTAAAAACGTTCGCTTGGAAGCCTTCCAAAATGGTATTAACATCAATAATCCAGAAATCATATACACACCTGCATATTCATTTCCTATGCCGTAATATCTCGCCCCAATGATCGGATCATACCCTAAATAGGACCGCTGCATTAAAGGAGACCCCATCCATAAATCAATCGTAATGACCATAAATTGAATGGTCCCTATCAGAACAAGGGGGTATTTAGTGAATTTTAAAAGAATCCAAGCTAATAAGATCGATAATATAGTCAACAACCAAAAGTAGTAACCGCTATGAACGTACAACAGAATCTTCGATAAAAATAAATACCAAATTGGTGAGCTAACCGCTGCTAATAGTATGATTTTCCCTGCATTTACCCAGCGAGGACTCGTCTTCTTCCTCCATAATAAAATTCCTACACTTATTAACATTAAAACTAACAAGGTAATATAGCTAGAAAGTATAACACTTCTAGTACTATATATTTTAAACACCCAATTTACATTATTCACAACATCTTCGTGATTATAATTTGCGTCTAAAATCTCGAACTGATTTAAAGGTGTGCCCGGTAAACTCGATGGGACTTGTAAGGCAAATGTAGATAAAATGGTCGGAACGACATCAACATTACTAATTATGTATCTTTGTTTTGTCGTTTGTGAGTAAAGCTCGAATGGATGCTGAAGAGATCCGTCCCAATAATAAAAAGGGCTAAGTTGCTTTTTTTCCTTGTACGCTCCGGAATGCATCATAGGCGCAACTACCATAACATGACGATTGCTGTTATCCACAAGAAGCCGAATAAACTGTTCAAAAGAAACCAATGTTTGTTCGTAACGTTTCTCAAAGTGGCTGGATATCATCATGTCCTTATGCGAAAATAAACGATGAAAATCCCCCCATTCTACCACTATGAATGATTGGTTACTTTCATCCTCAACTACGCGAATTTCCTCTAGTAAGAGATCTGAATTCATGCTTACTCCCGCTGGAGCAGCCGGATCTGCCTTTACTACTTTCGTTAAATCTCCTTGAACTTCGCCTTTTTTATCGATAACAAATAAAGATGCATTGCGGACTCTTTCTTCTTCTGATAAGTCACTGTTACCGAATACATAGCGTGTAATACCTTCTTGCTTTAAGGTTTCTCCCAAAAATCCTATCGGTGCGCGGAATGTTGTCGAATTATTTTTTTCAATTAATTTGTGAAGATACGGGTGAAGTAAACTATCCTGTGGATAAGCCCCGGTCCATTGTAAGAGAAGTTCCTCGACTGACCTACCATCAATGAATTCTCCTTTTTCAAACGCATTCCACTGATCGACACCTACTCCCCGAATCCCTGAACTTAATGATACTGTATTGCTTAAGTACGAATAACTCCCTTCAGGACGTACATTTAAAGCAGAAAACCCGGCTCTTCCCCAGACGTTTGTGTCACCATTTTCAAGGAGCCATTCCGCTTCTTCAAAAGAAAAATCTGGAGCAACGATAAGTATAAGTGACTTTTGTTGTTCATATCCTTTTACGTTAGCTGTTAATAACATCAAAAAAAACAAACTACTGATGATGATCCAACTCTTTTTCACACATGATCCCCTCAACTTATGAACAAATTTTCTGACATATCCACACTACTCACAGCGTTATACACAGGAAGATCATTGATTCTTCCGTTTTTTTAAAAGTTATCCCCACTACCCACATGTTTATCCACATTTTTTTATAAACAAAACATAGTGCTATAGAATAAGTTATTCACGTACTTATCCACTTCATACACAATGTTGTGGATAAGTTTTTTCCACATAAAAAAACACGATTCTTCGTTAGGAATGACGAATTTTGATGTTTCCTATCCTCAAATTCCTCTTAATTAAAGAATTTCAAACAAAAAATCCCTTCTTTCAGCATAGACTGATAAGAAAGGATTTAAACTTTTTATTCACAGGTATCTAGTTCAAGACCTGGGTTTGCATTAAGTGCCCAATCCGAAACCTTGCCTTGCTGTAATAAAATACTGGCAGCTGCCCCTATCATCGCAGCGTTATCTGTACATAATGAGAGTGGTGGAATAATTAATTCCACTTCTGAGTTGTCAAACTCTTGTTCTAACTTTGCACGAAGTCCGCGGTTGGCTGCAACTCCGCCCGCTAATAGAAGCTGCTTTACTTTATACTCTACTGTTGCTCTTTTGGTCTTTGTCACTAACACATCAATAACACTTTCTTGGAAACTGGCAGCTAGGTCTGCTGGTTCAATCGTTTCTCCTCGCTGTTTCGCATTATGAAGGGTATTGATGACCGCTGATTTCAATCCGCTAAAACTGAATTCATACGCTTCGGGATCAAGCCACGCTCTCGGTAAATCAATCGTTACTTTCCCCTCGTGTGCAAGTCTGTCAATATGAGGGCCTCCTGGATAAGGTAAATTTAACGTTCTTGCCACCTTATCATAGGCTTCTCCTACTGCATCATCTCTCGTTTCACCAATCACTTTAAACGAACCATGTTCCTTCATATAAATGAGCTCTGTATGACCACCAGATACGACTAAAGCCAATAATGGGAACTCCATTTCTTTAACTAATCGATTCGCATAAATGTGCCCAGCGATATGATGAACACCAATTAAAGGAAGATTATGCGCAAATGCTAAAGCTTTAGCAGCATTTACTCCCATTAATAGGGCACCAACCAACCCTGGACCTTCTGTGACTGCAATCGCATCTAACTGTGCAAATGTCAAACCTGCTTCTTCCATGGCAGCTTCAAATATATACGTCATTTTTTCGACATGATGACGAGAAGCAATTTCCGGGACGACGCCTCCAAACCGCTTGTGGCTTTCTATTTGCGAAGAAACGACGTTTGAGAGTACTTCTGTACCATTTTTAATAACCGCTGCTGACGTCTCATCACAGCTTGTCTCAATTGCTAATATCAATTCATCCTTCATCTTTTAACACCGCCCACATGACTAATGCATCCTCTAGATTGTCTGTATAATAATTTTTCCTAATCCCACCAGGCATAAACCCTAGTTTTTCATATAATCCTTTTGCCGCTTCATTAGAAACTCGGACTTCGAGCGTCATTTTTAATGCCCCATACATTTTTGCAAGTTCCATTACATATAAAAGCAACGTTTCCCCATAGTTGTTTCCTCTATATTGTGAGAGAATTGCAATATTTGTGATATGTGCTTCATCCATTACAAGCCATACACCACAATAACCAATGATAACTCCTTCTAGCTCCATAACGACATAATGAGCAAACTGATTACTCGTTAACTCATTATAAAACGCCGTCCGGCTCCACGGAATAGTAAACGCATCTTTCTCGACAATAAGGACCTGATCTAGGTCATCTACTGTCATGAAGCGAATGCTAGGCTCCGTCATCTGGTTTCCCCTTTATTTTGTGCTTCTAACCATTTCACTTCAGCTTCAGCTAGCTGCAAGTATTGGGGAACAAAATCATGGACATTGCTTTGTAGTTCTTTTTTCATTCCAAGCTGTGCTAATTCAGATGGTCGAGGATTTTGCATGGATAGATAAGGAAATATCGCGCGATCTCCAAGTGTATCTTTTATCTTCTCTTGGTGTAATGCTAAATCATTACTCAGAAATAAAACATTTTCTTCCGTTTCTTGGAATTGTTTCAGCCAGTCATCAAGCAGCACAAGTTGATCTTTTTCTTGGTTAGTGACTTCTTGTCCATTACTTTTATAAAGACCCGTATACACTTGTCCTCGTCTAGCATCAAAAAAAGGACAGATATAACCGTTAAAAAAGCGACCGTTTTGAGCAACTACTTCTAGGCTTGAAACACCAACAATCGGTATATTTAAAGTCCATGCCAACGTTTTGGCCGTTGTAACACCTATTCTGACACCCGTATAAGATCCAGGTCCCTGAGCAACCATTACTCTATCTAAATCGCCAGGCTCCATATCGACTTCTTTCATTAATTGTGAGATAGCAGGCATTAAGCGGACTGAATGATTTTTCTTCAAATTAGTAATCATTTCGCCAACGACTTTATCACCATCAATAATGGCGATACCCATGACTAAATTGGTTGTATCAATTGCGATTGCTTTCATTTATAATAACTCCTTACACAGCGAAATGAATCGTTCACCTTTGGGGCGTAATTCAAATGTTCGTTCATCATTTCCAGTATGGTATATGTAAATGTCGAGACGTTCTTCTGGTAACATTTCTTGGATCATGCTCGCCCATTCAATGACTGTTACCCCTTGACCTTCAAAATATTCATCAAAACCTAAATCTTCTTCACTATGCTCCAGCCGGTAAACATCCATATGATACAAAGGTATCTGACCTTTATATTCTTTAATAATCGTAAATGTAGGACTATTGATCACACGTTGGACGCCTAAACCTTTTCCAATTCCCTTAGTAAAACTTGTTTTTCCAGCGCCTAAATCCCCTTCTAACGTAAGGACGTCTCCAGGTGTTAAATGCTTAGCTAATCGTTCTCCGAATTCAAACGTTTCTTCTGGAGAATGACTGTTCCATGTATATTTCTCCATAATTTCACCTGTCTACTTAAAATGATTGTAGCCTTCCTTTTTTAATTCAACCAAATTTTCTTCGGTTTGTAAAAAGACTTTTGCTTCACCTGCAGTAACCTTCCCTATAACAGAAGCAGTAACCCCTTGTTTCTCTAATTGCTTATGTACCATTTCCCAGTTTTCTGCTGACATCGTTCCAATGAGTTGAAAGTCTTCGCCACCAAACAAAGCCCACTTTAGCCGTTGCTCGGGCTGAATGGAATCAATCACTGGAATGATTGGAACTTTATTTTCATCTATAGTTATCGTAACTCCACTAGCCTCAGCAATCTCATTAGCTTCACTCGCTAAACCATCACTTACATCATTTAATGAAAGTCTACAATTAGATCGTGCAAGAACACGACCAGCCTTCACTTGCGGTTGCGGTATTTGATGTGATTGAATGAGCTCCTTTTCTTCTTTTGAAAATGGACCATTCCGTGTTCTTTCAAACAATAAATGTAAACCTGCGGCACTTGCCCCTACATTTCCAGTCACGAAAACGAGATCACCTGGCTTCGCTTGACTTCTTAACAATCGTCGTCCTTTTTCAATTTTACCAATAACAGTGACCGATATCACGAGCTTATCATTGGTTGAAACGGTATCCCCGCCAATTAAGTCCATCTCGTATTGAGCAGCCAGCTTCGACATGCCCTCATAAACTTCAAATAACGCTTCGTCTTCCCAATCTTTTGGAATGGCAATAGAAACCAAATAAAATAGCGGTGTTCCTCCCATAGCTGCAATATCACTAATATTAACTGCCAAGGCCTTATGACCGAGATGAAATGGGGCCATCGTGTCCTTACGGAAGTGAATATCCTCCACCATAGTATCAACACAAATCACTTCATCATAAGCACCATCAATGCGAAATAAAGCCGCATCATCGCCAATCCCATAAATTAATTCTCGTTGTTTGAACTGCTTCGGTGTAATCTTTGTAATAAAAGAAAATTCATCCTGCATGATGCTTCACCCTTTTGTTAATCATAGAAAAAAATCCTTAGGAACTGACATCCTAAGGAGTTTCTGTTGATTTTAAAATTCATCGTTCTGTTATGTAAGTCATAAACAAATTAATTTTGGTTGCGGGGATAGGATTTGAACCTATGACCTTCGGGTTATGAGCCCGACGAGCTACCAGACTGCTCCACCCCGCGACGTTATGAAAGTTATCGGACGATGCTTTTTTAAAGAGGTCGTCGTTTCCTCTTTTTGCCGATGCTTCGTTTGTGTTGAGTTGCTTGACTCCGATGTAACGCTCTTCATCAACAGTTATTATAGTTTACCACATGTTATTTCTTTATGCAAGTTTTTTTATTTCACGTTAAGAAACTTAATTAAGTTCCCTAACCCTGTACAAATAGCATGTCCAACTTTTTTACTGTCTAAACATTAAATTATGAAATAAACGATAAAGAGGCTGGCTTGCAGCCTCTTCTAGATTATACTTTAGCCTTGGCGATAGCATTTTCAAATGTTTCGATGATGTCCAATTCATCTTCAATACCGATCGATATACGGACAAGCCCTTCTGTAATTCCAAGTTTCTCACGAGTTGCATTAGGAATCGTTCGATGTGAAGTTCTAATTGGATAAGAAACCGTTGTTTCTACACCCGCTAATGTTGGTGCAATTTTAATCCATTCTAACGATTTAAAGAAGTGCTCTACATTTACAGTTTGATCTAATTCTATCGAAACCATTGCCCCATTTCCCTTTGCTGAAAGATCGGCAGGGTAATACACTTTTAATACTCCTTCATTGGACTTTAATGCATTGGATACAGCAAGAGCATTCTTGGATTGTCGTTCCATGCGAATGCTTAAAGTTTTTAATCCGCGGCAGGCTAACCAAGCTTCAAAGGGGCTTAAATTACACCCTAAACTTACTACTTTGCCTCTAGCTTTTTCAATTATATCTTTTTTCCCTACTAATACCCCAGCTGTTACATCGCTATGACCACCGATGTATTTTGTTGCACTATGAACGACAAGATCTGCTCCAAACGTTGTTGGCTGTAAAAGATAAGGCGTTGCAAATGTATTATCGATCATTGTAATTAAACCAAACTCGTCGGCAATTTCTTTAACCATTTCTAGGTTCTCTACACGTAATAACGGATTCGTCACAGATTCTGTATAAATTAACTTCGTTGCAGGTAAAATCGCACTTTTGATCTCTTCCGCCGATTCAAACGATACAAAACTTACTTCAATTCCCAGGTTATGTAATTCAACGGCTAATAGTTGATAAGTGCCTCCATATAAATCTTCTGAAGCCACAATATGCTCTCCTGGTTTAACGACAGCTAAAATACCAGCCAATATCGCTGACATTCCTGAAGATGTAGCTACACCGTCCTCAGCTTCTTCGATAGCCGCAACACCTTTTCCTAAGTCCTCCGTATTTGGATTACCAAATCGAGAATAGAGAAACTCTTTTTCTCCTTGATAAAAACTTTCCATATCATCTAGATCCTTAAAAGTAAACGCTGATGTTTGATAAATCGGTTGAGCTTTACTCATATTTCTCGCTACATCTTTTGACTGAAAGTGTACAGTTCTCGTATTAAATCGTTGCCCCATCTTATGACTCCACCTTTATTCAATCTTTTCTTTTGTAAATTTTGTTAACTTCATCTTAACAGTTTTAACGATTTCTTAACACAAATTGATATTAGCAAAATAATGGCTTAACAAAGAGACGTTATAGTAATCAGTGTCAAACAAAATCCTAACAAAGCAAACATTATCAAAACATAATTTACGCTTTGTTAATAAAATCCAGGAGGTATTTATATCTATGAAACATTCTTTACGTTTTATCGGTCTTATCATTCTTAGTATTGTTTTTTTAGCTGCTTGTGGAGGGAAAGACACGGCTACACCACAAACTGAAACAGCTAGTACAAGTACAGAAACCAACTCTTCAGAAGCCCCTAATGAGCGTGCGGATTGGCCAGAGAAAGTTCGCTTCGCTGTTACAGGTATTGAAGGTTTAGAAGAGTTACAACGTCAGTTTGGACCATTCAAAGAATTACTGGAAGATTTAACTGATGTAGAGTTTGAATTCTTTGCTTTATCTGATCGTGTTATCTCTGCTACCGCAATGGAATATGGTCAAGTTGACATGATTTTAGCTGGCCCTTCTGAATATGCACAAACTAGCTGCTGCACCTGATGCAGAACCACTAGCAGCGTTAGAACGCGATCAATACCATACTGTAGTTATTGTACACGAAGATAGTGACATGAAGGAAGTTTTACTTCGTAGGTCCACCCACTTTTAATTGAATAGTGGAACCAGAAGGCTGCCTCCTGCATTTTATAATAATAGGAGGTTTTTCTCATGCGTGTATTTATTATTTTTACTGTTCTTCTTTTTTTGTCTGGTTTTCAAAAAACGAAACTACAGTCTAATTTTGAGGAATACGGTTTATATAAAAAACAATCTGACGATGAAAAAAAGGCTGATCTGTAAACCGAGAAGTTTACAAGTATGTAGATAGCCGAGCCTAAATGAAAACTAGACTAATGAAACTGTATAAAAATAACTATAAACCGAGTTTAGACAACTCAAATAATGAACCTGGATCGGCTTTTCTTCCAGGGGCGTATTCATCATGCCCAATTACGTGATTTCGATCTCTTACAATGGAAGGGTTTCTCTCGAAAATATCATTCAGTAAAGCATTATGTGATCCGTATTGTTCGTCGGTATAACCTATCATTGTTGGATCGATTACATTGTAGACCCGTACTGGTATTGCAGGAAACATTTCTTCTCTCGTACCGATAGCAAGGGGTTCAATACCTTTCGAAAATTCATTCAAGCGGTTTGTATAGTCAGGATAATCTTGAAGCTCTCCTGCCCCAGCATGATAAGCGACACGATCTTCTGATACGAGTTGAAACACGGTCCCATCTCTCCCAATCATATAGTGTGCCGACACACCATACTCCTCAAAAATAGACTAAACATCTTCAGGGTTATATGGGTCTTCTGGGTTTCTCGCAACATTGCTTATAAAATGAACCATGACATGAGTGATCGTCTCCATCCGAGGTTTCGAGTTTTCCAGTGGTAAAAGATAATCTACGGCATTAATATTATTTTTTCGTGTCTCCTCAGACTGAATCATTGAGTCCTTCTTCTCTACCTTTGAGTAATCTTCTATTACTTGTAATGTGTCTTGTCCAATCGTTTGGGAGTTTTCAGTTGTTGTGCACCCAATTAAGAACAAGCTTACAAAGAGTATATTTATTCCTATGTTTCTTACCATATTTACTACCTAACAAAATTGTATAATACCTAAGTATTATACTAAAACTCCCCTCGTTTTCTATGTTTGTTTAATAAAAATACAAGAGCACCTAATGATAGACTTGATCGTCAAAGTTTAGAAGGTGAAGGTACCCTGGTAAGCGGCTTTACCTCCCCAAACTGATTACTCGAAATTTTTACACAGACTAAAAAAGCACAACCCATTTGGATTGTGCTATCCCTAGCGATGGCCATCTAAACCTTTCTACGGGGATGGTGCGGGGTGTGATTCGAAAATTCACCTTCGATGCCCCCCATGTAGCTCTACGAAAAGAGTGAGATTCCTCTCACAGCGGGGATGATGAATTACTTCGTCCCTTTCACTCGCCGCTTTCTAATGTACATTTCCCTTATGTTTTTTAACTAAGTACTTTTGCTTCTGATGACGTTTCATGTATCGTCTATTGTTTCACGGACTGAGAAGCCCTTATTTTTGCTAAAATCATCGTTTTGACGACTTATGAGGACTGAGAGGCTCTTATTTACATAAAATCATGTGATATTTATGAAATTTTCATGCAATAAAGGCCTGTGAGTCCCCTAAATGGACCAAAAGGGCATTTATTCACAAATAAGAGCTTCTGAGTCCTCTTAATACATAAAGGAGTATCTACTCAGCCCTTTGAAAAGAAATTTTAAGAAACGATAAACAAAGTGAATCTAAAAAAGCACAACCCATTTGGATTGTGCTTTATGCCTAGCGACGTCCTACTCTCACAGGGGGAAGCCCCCAACTACCATCGGCGCTGAAG